>JBJEXA010000241.1:0-5981 GCA_051885335.1 Oxalobacter sp.
GGTTGTCGAAGACCTGTGTTCCCGGTGGCAGACCGCCTTTTTCCAATGTCCGCCTGCCTTTGCCTGTCAATACCAGATAGGGTGTACAGCCAGCCAAAAGTGCTGCCTGAAGATCACGCAGGGAATCTCCGACAGATGGAACGTCCTTGAGTTCGGTATCGAAACGTTCACTGATGGTATTGAACATTCCTGAACGGGGTTTTCTGCAGTCGCAGTCATCTGTTGGCAGATGTGGGCAGAATGTAATGACTGGAACTGCACCACCTGCCGCTTTGATGGTGTTCAGCATTTTCTGGTGAATGGCATTGAGCATCATGATATCAAACAATCCCCGTCCAAGACCTGACTGATTGGTGGCAATGGCAATGGTATAGCCTGCTTTTGTCAGCTGGGCGATGGCCTCGACAGAACCAGGAATGGGAATCCATTCGTCAGGTGATTTGATGAAGGCATCGGAGTCTTCGTTGATGACACCATCTCTGTCCAGGATAATCAATTTCATATCAGCCAGTTTTCAGGTCAGGAAGCCAGTTTTGAGATGTCTGCAACTTGGTTCATCATGCCATGCAGCGTTTTCAACAGTGCGATACGGTTGTTCCGCAGTTTTGGATCATCTGCCATCACCATCACATTGGTGAAGAAGGCATCCACGCCGTCATGCAGGGTCGCCAGCGTTTTCAGCGTACCAGTATAGTCACCAGAAGCGAATTGCCGGTCTGCTACCGGTTTTACAGACTGGATATCAGCATACAGTTTCTTTTCACTGTCTTCTACCATTACGTCTTGATAGACTTGTCCCGCTGTCACGCCGGATTTTTTCAGGATATTGGTAATACGTTTGTTCGCTGCTGCCAAGGATCCAGCTTCAGGCAGTGCTGCGAATGTCCGTACAGCTTCCAACCGATCGATGATATTGTCAAAACGGTCGGGATTCTGGGCAAGGACTGCCTCCACTTCAGCAATGGAATAGCCCCTGTCACGCAGCAGTCCACGCAGACGGTCCATGGCAAAATCGATGACAGCATTGGTCGGGTTTACAAACAGGGTGTTCTTAGAGAGGATATCAACGGCTTCTTTCAGGATTTCCCTTAGGGAAAGCGGCAGTTTTTTCTCAATCAGGATACGCAGGATACCCAGGGCATGGCGGCGCAGTGCAAATGGGTCCCGGTCGCCGGTTGGCAGTAGGCCAATGCCCCAGATGCCGACAAGGGTTTCCAGTTTATCAGCCAACGCCAGGACGGTACCGGTCTGGGTGGTAGGCAGTGCATCTCCGGCAAAGCGGGGCTGGTAATGTTCGGCACATGCCATGGCGACTTCTTCGGGTTCTCTATCATGCCGGGCATAGTAGCTTCCCATCGTCCCCTGCAGTTCAGGGAATTCACCGACCATTTCTGTCAGCAGGTCTGCCTTGCAGAGGCGTGCAGCACGTTCGACAAGGGCTGTGTCAGCGCCCAGTTTTTTGGCAATGGTTACAGCGAGTATCCGAACCCGTGCCATACGCTGTGCCAGTGTTCCCAGTTTGTTGTGGTAAACCACATTGGTCAGACCAGGCAGGCGGGATTCCAACGTTTTTTTCTTGTCTTGTTCAAAGAAGAATTGTGCATCGGACAGACGGGGACGGATAACACGTTCATTACCGTCAATAATGCGCTGAGGGGTGTTTGTCTCAATATTGGAAACAATCAGGAAGCGGTTGCGGAGTTTTCCGTTCTGGTCAGTCACCGCAAAATATTTCTGGTTAGTCTGCATAGTCAGGATCAGGCATTCCTGCGGGACTTTGAGGAAAGATTCTTCAAAATGGCATTCGTAGACGACTGGCCATTCGACCAAGGCTGTGACTTCGTCCAGCAATGCTTCCGGCATCAGGATTTTATCGCCATGGGCCTTTTCAAGCAGCATTGAACGGATACGTTCTTTTCGGTCATTGAAGCTGGGGATGATTTTACCTTCTATTTCAAGTTGGCTGGCATAAGCGTCAGCATCTGTGATTTCGATATTCCCCTGCGACAGGAAACGGTGTCCCTGTGTAGTGCGGCCAGCAATCAGTCCAAGGAATGTGATTGGCAGGATTTCACTCCCATGCAATGCAATCAGTTGGTGGACAGGACGGACAAACTGGACGGTTTCTCCGTCTGGACGCTGATAGGTCATCATCTTGGGAACAGGCAGGTCTGCAGCGGCTTTCTCAACCGCAGCCTGCAGCCCAACTGCCAGCGGGATGCCACTGGCGGTATAGTTGTAGAAAAGACAGTCGTTCTTGCCGTCACGCGCAGTTTCCAACGTGGAGACATCGATATCTGCAATGTTCATGGCTGCCAGCTTTTTTTTCAGAGGTGGTGTCTGATTGCCATCTTTGTCGAAAGCGATATTGACCGGCAGGATTTTTTTGCGGATAGGACGGTCAGGTGAAACAGGACGCACATCTGTAATGGTCACTGCCAGACGGCGGGGTGTCGCGTAGGTGGTTGCCTTGGATGTTTCTGTCAGAAAATCATCCTGACGAAGGCTTTTCTCAATCGTACCTGCAAATGAATCTGCCAGTTTTGGCAAAGCTTTCGGCGGCAGTTCTTCTGTATGAAGTTCGACAAGCAGAGTCTTGTTCATGATTAACCCTTTTTCTTTGCATCACTGTCCTTCTGGGAGCAGTGGGATATCCATTCAAATTCTGTCCGTGGTATACCTGGCATCAGGCAGTGGGTTCTGCATCACGGCACATCGGGAATCCAAGTTTCTCACGGGATTCGTAATAAGCTTGGGCGACCAAGCGGGAAAGCGCCCGGATACGCCCGATGTAAGCAGCACGTTCAGTTACAGAAATCGCACCGCGCGCATCCAGCAGGTTGAAGGTATGTGCTGCTTTCAGGATCATTTCATATGCAGGCAGTGTCAGTTCCTGCTCTTCGGCAATTAAACGTTTTGCCTCAGATTCAAAGTTTGAGAACAGGGTGAACAGGAAAGGGGTGTTTGACTGTTCAAAATTGTAGCGTGACTGTTCGACCTCATTCTGGTGATAGACATCGCCATAAGTCAGGCGGCGTTTGGTGCCGTTGTCATCCCATTCTGTCCAGATCAGGTTATAGACGTTTTCAACACCTTGCAGGTACATGGCAAGGCGTTCCAGACCATAGGTGATTTCACCCAGGGTGGGTTTGCAGTCAATGCCACCGACCTGCTGGAAGTAGGTGAACTGGGTGACTTCCATACCATTGAGCCAGACTTCCCAGCCCAGTCCCCATGCACCAAGGGTTGGGTTTTCCCAGTCATCTTCCACAAAGCGGACGTCATTCTGTTTCAGGTCAAGTCCCAAAGCTGTCAGGGAACCCAGATAGAGTTCCAGGATGTTTTCTGGAGCAGGTTTCAGAACCACCTGGAATTGGTAATAGTGCTGAAGGCGGTTTGGATTATCACCATAACGGCCATCTTTTGGGCGGCGGGAGGGCTGTACATAAGCGGCACGCCATGGCTCAGGACCGATGGCACGGAGGAAGGTTGCTGGATGGGAAGTACCGGCACCGACTTCCATGTCTTGGGACTGGAGCAGGGCACATCCCTGTTGGCTCCAGTATTGGTTGAGTCTGAAAATGATTTCTTGGAAAGTGATCATATTGGTATTCCTGGACCTGTCTGAAACCTATGGGAACCATAGCCAACAGGAATTTTAATCATAAGCTTTAATTCTAACTTTTTTGCCCGTCTTGGGGAAATAATCCCTTCCTGAAACCAGCAGAATTTCTGGCAAATCTGGGTGAAATGATGCTGTTTTGTTGTGTATCTGAAAAAGAAGAACCACTGCTTGGAAAAGACAGTGGCCTCCTTAATCCTTCTTAATATCAGAAATAGAAATACGCAGGTTTATCCGGCTTCATGGTGGTAACGGGTCACCCTTTCAACTTCTTCCTTGGAACCCAGGAAGACAGGTACCCGCATATGCAGTTTTTCCGGTTTGACATCCATCAGCGGTATCAGGCCATTGGTGGCGGCACCACCCGCCTGTTCAACCAACATTGACATGGGGTTTGCCTCATACATCAAGCGGATGCGTCCGCCGTCCTTCACATTGCGGGCATCTGCCGGGTACATGAAAATGCCGCCGCGGTTCAGGATACGGTGGATATCTGATACCATCGCTGCAATCCAACGCATATTGAAGTTCTTGCCACGGGGACCTTCTGTTCCCGCCTGGACTTCTTCAAAATAACGGCTGACCGGTGGAAACCAATGCCGTTGGTTGGAGGCGTTGATGGCATATTCCGCTGTCTGTTCAGGGATCCTGATATTACGGGTTGTCAGTTTCCAAATGCCTTCGCTCCGGTCAAGGGTAAAGGCGTTTACACCATTGCCGGTTGTCAGTACAAGCTGTGTCTGGGGACCGTAAATCGCATAGCCTGCAGCGACCTGATGACGGCCGGTCTGCAGGAAATCAGCTTCAGTCACATCTCCTGTCTTTTCTGGGCGTGTCAGGATTGAGAAAATTGTTCCGATGGAAACGTTCACGTCAATATTGCTGGAACCATCCAATGGATCGAACAGTAGCAGGTATTTTCCTTTGGGATGGTCTTCAGCAACTGGGAAAACGGTCTCCATTTCTTCAGATGCCAGTCCTGCCAGACAACCACTCCATTGGGTGGCGTCTAGCAGGATATTGTTGGAGATGACATCCAGTTTCTTCTGGACTTCTCCTTGGACATTCACATCACCCTGGATACCCAGCACACCACCCAAGGCACCTTTGCCGACAGCCGTACCGATGGATTTGCAAGCCTGAGCGACTACCTCAATCAACTGTTTCAGGTCAGCAGGGACTGTTCCTGACCGACGGTCTTCCTCAATCAGGAACTGAGTCAGACTGATAAACCTATCTGCCATTGTGTTTTCCTCTTCAATCATTGTCCGAGCGATTTGCCGATGATTTCACGGGTGTCCCGTGAGAGCGACAGACCGGCAATCTGCTGGAGTGTTTTCCGCGCTTGTTCGCGCAGGGATGGGATATACCGTTTCCATTGATCCATACTGCGGGCAAGTCTTGCCGCAACCTGCGGATTGAATGTATCGATTTCAGTCAGCACATCGCGCCAGAAAGCATAGCCGCTGCCATCTGCTGCATGGAATTGTGCCATATTGCTGTTGCAAAATCCAAAAACAAGACTGCGTGCCCGGTTGGGGTTCTTCAGGTTGAAAGCTGGATGTGCCATCAGCTTCCTGACAGCTACTGTATCCGTGGAGGGGGAACTTGCCTGTAATGTGAACCATTTGTCGATGACAAGGGGTTCCTGCTCGTATTCCCGATAGAAATGGTCAATGAGACCATTGGCATCAGCTGATTGGGCAACTGCACCGGAATGGACCAAAGCGGTCAAGGCTGCCAGACGGTCTGTCATGTTGTCAGCGTGGCGGTATTGGTCAACTGCCATCTGGATGATGTCTGATTTGCCTGTTTCAAGCAGGTAGGTGAGGGCAAGATTCTTCAGCGCCCGCTTGCCGGCATCCTGTGGGGTTGGAGAGTAAGCACCTGGTGTCAGATTGTCCCGATAAGCGGTTTGCCATGCTGACACCAGCTTTTCCGCCAATTCACGGCGCACAAACTGTCTTGCCACATGGATGGCTTGGGGATTGATGGCAGACATTTTCTCAGCCATCATCATCTCGCTTGGCAATGTCAGAGTCAGTGTCCGCAGTGCAGGGTCAAGGTTGCTGTCTGTCAATACGGATTGGAATGCTTGGATAAAAGCATCATCCAGTGTCAATGGCAGTTCCTTCTGAACGGTATCTGTCAAGGCAAGCAGGCGGTTCAGTGCCAACTGCTGGCCTGCTTCCCAACGGTTGAATGGGTCGCTGTCATGGGCAAGCCGTAACAGCAGTTCTTCATCAGATTGTTCAAATTCCAGGATAACTGGTGCAGAGAAATCCCGCAGTGCTGAGATGACCTATGACGGAGAATGGCTTCATCGGCTGCACGGCCCTTTTCTTCGCGTCGGACACGA
>JBJEXA010000242.1:0-5963 GCA_051885335.1 Oxalobacter sp.
CGCATGAACCGCCAGAGTGTCACTCTGTCGATGCCGGTTGCTTTGGACAGGTTCATCACGCCGTATGTTTCCATCAGCATGGCGATAAGGGACATGAAGTCCCTGGCATGTGGCTGCGCGAAGGCACGGGTGATGCGCCCCTGGATGTCTTTGGGCTTTGCCCTGTCTGCTCTCTGGCTGCTTGTCTCTGGTTTCATGACGCTTTTCGGAAAGCCCTGCTTTCCCCTGATGTTTCCCAATGGTCTGCTAATAAGCATTAGCGGACTTAAGTATTCTTGCAACCAGTTGATTTATATCTGTTTTTCTATTTAATGGTCTTTTGCCCTTTATAAAAGTGATGTATTGTTGTTTTGTCAGGAATCGAAAAAATGCATTTTGCAGTAGGCACTTATGGCTGTTGTTTGGTATATTCCATAGGTCCGCTAATGCTTACTGTCTCATCTAAAACCGCCTGCGCACCCCTTTCTTTCAAGTGTTTTTCTTTATCCTGATGTTGTTTTTGAGGGTTTCCTTATGGAAACGTAACCCCTCTGGATGACGCTTTGCGGTCTTTCTGACCTGCTTGTTACTCTTCCTGATTTTTTGGGAATCTGTAATGAAGAATATGTGTCATGCGAATTTTGATTTGTTCAGCTGGACTAAGGACTTTCTGGTTTCTCCCCATTTCTCCCCTTCGACTGCAAGGATCTACAGGACTGGGCTGTCCGCCTTCAGGTGTTGGTGTGCTGCCTGCCATGTGTCTGGCCGAGGTGAAGCTGTTTTTACGATGGCTCAGGCATCAGGTGCCTGGCAGGAATGAGGCAGAAGCGGTACGGAGTATCTAGTCGGGAGAGGGGCGCAAGAATTGTCTGTCAGGTATAGAGATGCAGCAGGTACTGACGTTATTGGAGAAACGGGTGGTGTGTGCCGGAAAATCACGACCTGCCCACCATAGCAGGCGTTTAGGGTGCTACAAGGCGGAAAGGGCATTGCATGATTTTGTTGCAGCAGATTCGGCAGTTTGCGAGACACCGACTGACTAAGACAACGCTACGCTATGCGCATAACCTGGAGATTGCCAGGAATCCGTGCCCACGGCTGGTGATGAAGCTGATTGGCAGGTTGGATTCTCCAAGGTTTCTGATTGGGTAATCAGCACCTACAGAAAACCCGATCATTCGACTATCAAAAAATATTCCTGCACGGGATATCCGCAAGATTTCAATGCTTCGGCGTCCCGAAAAGTGTCCGTACTGCTCAGAAAAGATCACCGTTTCGGTGCGGGATAGCTGACTTCAAGGATTTCCAGTTTTTCCGGTCCATTCGGAGTACGCAGGGTCACGATGTCGCCTTCATGCGCCTTGATAAGGGTTTTCGCCATCGGCGAAATCCAGCTGATACGCCCTTTCAGGGGATCAAACTCATCAATACCAACGATGGTCACTGTATTTTCTTCACCGTCTTCACGGACATAAGTAACGGTTGCACCAAAAAATATCTGGTCGTTGCCATGATGAATGCTGGGATCGAATTCTTCCGCTGATTCAATCCGCTTGAGTAGAAAACGCAGGCGACGGTCAATTTCACGCAGACGGCGTTTGCCATAGATATAGTCTCCGTTCTCTGAACGGTCTCCATTGGAAGCTGCCCATGAAACGATTGAAACCGTTTTGGGACGTTCGTTGTCAATCAGGTCAAGGTATTCATCCTTGAGCGCTTTCAAACCTTCAGGAGTGATGTAATTCTTGAATCCCGCTGGCAGCACGGGAGCACCTGTCTGGACTTCTTCATCAGTTTGGTCAGATTCTTTGGTGAAGGCTTTACTCATGGTTTTCCCAAATAAAACCCGGAGCAGTAACCCGCTCCGGGCGTTGTCATTCATCAATTCAATCAGTCGTTTCCAGACGCACGGAACAGGTTAAGCTGGTTGCGGACTCCGTCATCAGAAGGTGCAAACGCAGAATCTGGATGCAGTCGAGATTCTTCAAGCCTGTCCAGATATGCCGGTGTCACATCTCCTGTGATGTAAATGCCATTAAAGCAGGATGCATCGAAACTGGTGAGTGCGGGGTTGACATCGGTCACGGAATGTTTGAGGTCATCCAGATCCTGATAGATCAATGCGTCTGCAGTGATTTCGCGACGGATCTCTTCAACGGACTGTCCCATGCCTGCAATCAGTTCCTGACGGGTCGGCATGTCAATACCATAAACATTTGGATACCGGACCGGTGGCGCCGCGGAAGCGAACATGACTTTGTTGGCACCAGCTTCACGGACCATCTGGATGATTTCCCGGCAGGTTGTGCCACGGACAATGGAATCATCAACCAGCAGCACATTCTTGCCCTTGAATTCAGAGCCGATGGTATTGAGTTTCTGACGAACGGAACGTTTGCGGACAGCCTGACCCGGCATGATGAAGGTACGTCCAATATAACGATTCTTGATCATGCCTTCACGGTACTCGATACCCAGTTTCATAGCGAGCTGGATGGTAGCAGGGCGGGACGAATCTGGAATCGGCATGACCACATCAATATCGCCGGTTGGGATCTCATGCTTGATTTTCTCTGCCAGGTATTCCCCCATTTTCAGTCGGGTCGCATAGACCGATGCCCCATCAATCAGGGAATCCGGACGTGCCAGATAGACATATTCAAAGATACAGGGGTTCAAGCTTGGGTTTTCCGCACACTGGCAACAAGAAAGCTCGCCATCGAGATCAATAAAAATGGCCTCCCCTGGCGCAACATCACGCATAAAGCGGAAGCCAAGACCTTCCAATGCAACAGATTCACTGGCGATCATATATTCTGTACTGCCATTGATTTCAGCAGCCCCGATACACAGTGGGCGGATACCATAAGGATCCCTGAAAGCCAGAATTCCGTAACCGGCAATATGGGCAACAGCCGCATATGCTCCCCGGACACGCCGGTGTAGGACACCAACCGCCTTGAACAGCGAAGCAGGATCAAGTGAAGAACCACTGGAAGCCTGCTGGATTTCGTGTGCCAGCACATTGAGCAGGACCTCAGAATCGGAATTTGTGTTGATATGGCGGCGGTCATTGCGGAACATATCTGCCTTGAGCTCATCGCAGTTCGTCAGATTGCCGTTATGGGCGAAAGTCATGCCAAACGGCGCATTGACATAAAATGGTTGTGCCTCTTCTTCGTTCCGCGCGGAACCGGCAGTTGGATAACGGACATGCCCAATCCCACAGACACCGGGCAATGCCCGCATATTACGGGTACGGAACACATCCCTGACCAGTCCGTTTGCCTTGAACATCGCAAATTTACCATTGTTGCAGGTTGCAATACCCGCTGCATCCTGTCCACGGTGCTGCAGAAGCTGCAATGCATCGTAAATCAGCTGATTGACCGGTGACTTTGAAACGATACCAACAATCCCACACATGGTGGTCTCCTCATTCTAAATAAAAACCGTTACCCGATTTCAGTAACGTATCTTTTTTGCCAGATAATCTGGCAAAAAAGGAACTGTCTGCTTCGCCAGCACAACCATCACCGGCGAAAGCACGGCATTCCGCCAAAAAGGCTTCTGCGGCAGGTCTGTCAACCCTGCCACCAGGACCAGAGCAATGCCGATGACCATCCCTTTACAAAAACCAAACACTGCACCCAGCAACCTGTCTAAGAAAGACAGTCCAATGGACCGAACAATCCCACTGACCATCCGACCGGCCAACCAGACCAATATCCGCGTCCCGGTGAAGATCACCAGAAACAGAATGATGGCACCAGCAGCACCTTCTGTCATCGACCTAGGCAACCATGGTGCGACTGCATCGCCAAAATGGGTCGCCACATAAAAAGCAATCACCCACCCTGTCAGTGATGCCGCCTCCTTGATGACACCACCAACCATGCCTTTAAGCATCAAACCACCAACCAGCAGGATCAGCAGGATGTCAAACCATGTCAAGGCACTGCTCCATCCATCAGTCAACGCCGCTTCGTCTTATTGGCAATCATCTGGCCAATCGGATCACTGCTGACAGACTGCTTCTTGGCAACCGTTTTTTCTTTTGCAGTCCGTTCACGGTCGGCTCTGGCTTTGCGTTCTTTTTTTATCCGTTCTTGGTCTGCTTTTTCCCGTTCCGCTTTGGTTTTACGTTCTTTCTCTGCCCGCTCACGATCGGCTTTATCTGCCTTTATTTTCTCTGATTGACTGTCAGACTCTGATATTTTTACAGGTTTCTGAACAGGTGCAGAAACCGTATTATTTGACGCAGATTCAGGTGCAACAACGCCATTCTGTGGTGCATTCTGCTGCTCTAACGGGGAAGAGGGATTCTGGTTGGCCGATGGCTGGGTATTCTGTTCTACCGATGCAGGCTGTGGTTCTGGTTGGGAAACAGGCGAAGATACCTTGGAATCAACCTGCAATGCCACATTCAGGTTCGGTTTCTGAGGCTTTGATTCAAAAATCAACGGCAGCACAATCAATGTGGCTACAACAAGGACAACAGAACCAACCAGACGGCGGCGAGCACGCTGTTTTTCAGGAAGCTGCGGATCCGCTTCATCGGCAGCCCCTCGACCACGCCTTCCCTGTTTTTCGTTGGCAGGAGATACATACCGACCCGCAGCCCGGTTGTTGCCCTGTGCCGTCTTGTCACGGCGGAAGAATGAAAACAGACTCATGCAATCAGTGATGGTTACTGGACTCCTGCTGCAGTCAGGCTGCTGTAACACCCGTGACAACCCAGAATGATCCGAATGCGGCTATTCTATCATTATTCGATGCGTTTTTCCGTGCACTGTCCAAGGCTTTTTCCACCTCCTCACAGATAACAATCTGCTCACGGGGAACCCCCACTGCCAATAGCTCTGCCAACAGTACATCTACTGTTGCGGCACGGGGCAAAGGCAGGTTGGTGATATACCAGACATCAATCTGATCTTTCAAAGCACAAACAACCCCTTTAATGTCTTTGTCTGCCATTGCACCATAGACAGCCAGTGTCCGACCTTCACAAGGCAATGCCCGCAGGTTGTCCGCCAATGTCCTAGCAGCATGCGGATTATGCGCAACATCAACAATCACCAACGGATCATGCTGGATGATGTCAAACCGTCCCGGCAGACGCACCTGTGGCAATGCCTCAAAAACAGCTTCGACATAAACCGGCAACCGGTCCTGCAATTCATGGACAACCGTCAATACAGTTGCAGCATTGGCAATCTGGCAGTCTCCATACAATGATGGGCGTGGCAACTCCCAAAGCGTGGAACCACTGGGGCCCTGGTAATGCCAGGTATTCCCATCGGCTTCACCGATATAATCCCTACCATACAACTTCAGGTCTGCACCGATAATGGCAACATGGTCCAGCAAAGACTGAGGAGGTTCAAGCTCACCATAGAGCGCAATCCTGCCTTGCCGATAAATACCCGCTTTCTCAAAACCGATCTTTTCCCGGGTATCTCCCAAGAACGCCTGATGGTCGATTGCCACATTAGTGACAATAGCGACATCAGCATCCAGCAGGTTAACGGCATCAAACCTGCCGCCCAGCCCAACTTCAAAAACCGCCACATTCAAACCGGCATCAGCGAAAAGTTTCATCGCCACCAACGTCGTGAACTCAAAGAATGTCAGCGGTACATCGCCCCGTACCGCTTCAACTGCTTCAAAGGCACAGATCAACACCTCATCATCCACCATCTGTCCATCAATGCGAATACGCTCGTTGAAACGGTGGATATGGGGCGAAGTGTACTGTCCAACCCGGTAACCGGCCATCCGCCAGATGGTTTCCAGCATCATACAGGTGGAACCCTTGCCGTTGGTGCCTCCAACGATCACAACCGGACAGGAAAAATGGATTGCCAACCGTTCCTTGACCACGCCGATACGGTCAAGCCCTAAAGCAATGTTCTGAGGATGCATCGCCCCAATATAATCCACCCATTCTGCCAAAGAACGGCCAGTCTGCTGTTCAACGGTCT
>JBJEXA010000243.1:0-5935 GCA_051885335.1 Oxalobacter sp.
CCACCGTCCCCTGTACCGCCTAAGGTACGACTTTCCTGCCCTCTAAACCCCCCCATAATGGCATATTTTCCAGTTTAGGATAAACGTCCGCCACATCCAACTGCAACAGATCTTTGACTGGTTTTGATGTATTGGATGACTCACCAGCTTTCACTTTGATGTCTTCAAGACGCCCTCTCAGACGCATCCCTTTCAAATCAGGATAAATACTGGTGAAATCAATCTCCAGCAAATCCCTGGGTTCCCGATACAGCGCAGTCTGGTATGCCCCCTGTTTCCGGTAACTTCCTCTCAGAACAGGTTCATAATAGCCTGTCGCCAACCCTGTATCTGAGCCACTGTCTGTTGTAACACTGTATGGGTCAAACCATTTTTCAAAAAAAGCCCTGACTGAACTGGAATCATTGCCGTTGACATCACCTGCAGCTGCACAGACCAGCTTCCATACAGGGAGTTTCGCATTGGCCCTGCAGGACTGCTTGAAAGCAGGCCAGACTTCCTTGATGTTATCTTCTTTCCACCCAGGCAATTCAGAAAAACTGACCTGCCTCTGATGACGCACCACCTGTGACTCAGGCAGTTTGACATCATCCGTTTTTCCAGGCGCTAAAGAAACTGTTGTACATGCGCTCAACAGCGCTGAGCCGGCAATGATGGCAACAGCAAGATAACAGCGGTATTGCATATTCTTCCCAGTCTTGATTCCTATTGATAAACCATTTCTCTGCGCTCATAAGGCAGTTCCACCGTTATCATAATGCATCCACATCCATCATTCCGAAATATCCGTGGATTTTCATTGGAGAAAAAAGTCTGACGGGCAGATTGATGTCTTTGCATGAAAAGAATTGCGTTGAATGCAACAAGCCTTACATCTCGGTATAAAATGAAGGGAACTGTTTTCCTGTATGACGAACCATGGCCAGATATCTGATTGCCCCCAGTATCCTTTCTGCCGATTTTGCCCAGTTGGGCAATGAAGTGCGCGATGTCATCGCCGCAGGCGCAGACATCATCCATTTCGATGTCATGGACAACCATTATGTACCCAACCTGACTGTCGGTCCGATGGTGTGTTCTGCTATCCGTCCACTGACCAATGTCCCAATTGATGTGCACCTGATGGTAAAACCAGTAGACAGCATGGTGACAGCTTTTGCAAAAGCAGGTGCAGACATCATCTCTTTCCATGTGGAGGCCTCCGAGCATATTGACCGGACATTGCAACTGATTCATGACCAAGGCTGCAAGGCTGGACTGGTTTTCAACCCTGCGACACCATTGTCGTGTCTTGAATATGTTATAGACAGACTTGACCTGATTTTGATCATGTCGGTGAATCCAGGCTTCGGTGGCCAATCTTTTATCCCAAATGCGTTGAAAAAAATCGAGGCAGTCCGGAAAATGATTGACCATTCCGGTAGGGAAATCCTGCTGGAAGTGGACGGAGGCATCAAAACAGACAATATTGCCCATGTTGCCAAAGCGGGGGCCGATACCTTTGTTGCCGGATCTGCTATTTTCAACAGTACTGACTATGCAGCCACTATCAATGCGATGCGGGAACAACTGAAAACCGTACGCTGACGCCTGTATTCATGGATACCAAATGATATGTTGCCTTTGAATGATATCCACGCTGTCATCCTAGATCTTGATGGCACACTGATTGATTCGGTTCCTGACCTTGATGCCGCACTGAATGGCATGCTACAGGACATGGCTCTACCCGCCATTGACGAATCATCTATCCGGATGTTTGTCGGCCGGGGGACGCCCCATCTGGTTAAAAGCACCATTTCTGTCTATCTGGATGAATTGGATGCGGCAAAATCCTTGGATGAAGCCCTGACACTTTTCTACAAACATTACCGTATTGTCAATGGAGAACGGAGCCATATGTATCCTTTGGTACGGGAAGGATTAGTGCGGATGGCAGAAAAAGGATTGAAAATCGCCTGTGTTACAAACAAACCTTCTGTCTTCACTGAACCATTACTGGCAAAGAACGGCATCTACCCGTTCTTTGATGTGATTTACTGTGCGGACTCCTTTCCGAAAAAGAAACCAGATCCTTTCCCTATGGTGATGGCCTGCCGGAAATTCCACCTGCATCCAAGACAGGTTGTGGCAATCGGTGATTCAGAAAATGATGCAAAAGCTGCACGTGCAGCAGGATGTTCCCTATTCATGGTGCCTTATGGTTATAATTACGGCAACCCTGTAGAAAACCAGCAACCTGATGCTGTCGTCCAAGACCTGCTTCAGGCGGTGGATTTGATTTCATAGAGGTTTCCTTATGTTTCTCCCGAGAAAAACGGTTTATGCGCAGTCTAACCTGATTTCAGGCGGTTTGTGGCGACGCTGGCGATATTGACCTGCCCATCGCTATGATGCGTATATTCATCCGTTTTTTGACTGTTTCCGTTGTACGGAAAGGAGAACTTCCATGACTGAATCTGAATTCAAAGCCTTGGCAGAACAAGGCTATAACCGTATTCCTCTTGTCCTTGAAACTGTTGCCGATCTGGATACACCACTTTCGCTGTATCTGAAACTGACTCAAGACAACCATGAAGGTCGCAACTCTTTCCTGCTGGAATCCGTGGTGGGAGGTGAACGTTTCGGACGTTATTCCATTATCGGTCTGCCTGCAAAAACCGTCCTGCGGGTCAACGGCATGAGAACCGAGATTGTCCAAGATGGGAAAATCATCGAATCCCATGATGGCAACCCGTTAGACTTCATTGCAACATACCAAACCCGCTTCAAGGTTTTCATCAAACCTGAATTACCCCGTTTCTGCGGTGGTCTGGCAGGTTATTTCGGGTATGACACGATCCGCTATATTGAAGACCGGTTGAGGAACTCTGCTCCAGAAGATGACCTAGGTTTCCCAGACATCCAACTGCTACTGACAGAAGAACTGGCGGTTATTGACAATGTGGCAGGAAAAATCTGTCTGATTATCTACACTGATCCAGCACAGCCCGATGCTTATGCCAAAGGTATAGAGCGCTTGTACACACTAAGAGCCATGCTTGACAAACCGACGGTTGCACCTTCGATGGTCGGCAGCGGTGTCACTGATATCATCCCTGACTTTTCTCCTGATGCGTTCAAGGAAGCGGTTGTCAAAACAAAGGAATACATCACCAATGGAGACTGCATGCAGGTAGTCCTCGCACGCCGGATGCGCAAACCCTATAAGGATTCCCCATTGTCGCTTTACCGTTCGTTACGCTCGTTGAATCCTTCTCCCTACCTGATTTACTACCATTTTGAGGATCTGTATATTGTGGGGTCGTCGCCTGAAATCCTGGTTCGTCAGGAAAGTTCCCCAGAAGGCCGCAAGATTGTCATCCGTCCTCTGGCAGGTACCCGCAAACGAGGGGCAACACCTGAAGAAGACGAACGGCTGGCAAAAGAACTGCTGGCAGATACTAAGGAAATTGCTGAACATGTGATGCTGATTGATCTTGCCCGCAATGATATTGGACGTATTGCTGAAATCGGCACGGTGAAACTGACGGAAAAAATGGCAATTGAGAAATATTCCCATGTCCAGCACATCGTTTCAAACGTTGAAGGTATCCTGAAACCCGGACTGACAAACCTGGACGTTCTGAAAGCGACTTTCCCTGCTGGCACGCTATCTGGTGCCCCTAAAGTCCGTGCCATGGAAATCATTGACGAGATGGAACCAGTCAAACGGGGGATTTATGGGGGTGCATGTGGTTACCTGTCATTCAGTGGAGAGATGGATCTTGCTATTGCTATCCGTACAGGCCTGATTTATAAAGACATGCTGTACATCGGTGCCGGCGCCGGGATTGTCGCAGATTCAAATCCCGAATCTGAACGTCAGGAAACCGAGAACAAGGCGCGTGCAGTCATCCGGGCAGCAGAAATGGTCCAAGACGGTTCTTACCAGCAGCCCTACCATGCCTGACAATACCGTCTTTTCCGGTATGGAGAAAGTTTATGGTCAAACCGCGTCTTTCCCTTTTCTCTGGACAGATTCCTCCCCTGGACTCTCTTGCATTCAGACTGGCGGGGGCTGCGGAGACAGTCCGCCAAGTCCATGCAGGGCGTTCTTTGCCTGAAGCTCTCCAAACCACCTGCGGCATCCTTCATCCTGATGCTGCATCACGCGGAGCAATCCAAGATATTACCTATCATGCCATGCGGAAACTGGGGACAGCCCGTTTCCTGACCAATAAGCTGACAAGGCACTCACCTGAGCCAGAAATACTGCAGCATCTTCTCGCCTGCGCCTTTACCCTATTGGTTCCAGATGATGGCCTTTCCCTGAGGTATGAACCCTTTACCACGGTAAACCAGACTGTTCAAGCAGCTTCAGCCATGCGGGGGACCGCAAAAGCGAAAGGCATGGTCAATGCTGTCCTGCGGAACTTCCTACGGGAACAGGACAGACTTCTTCAACAGGCTGCACAGAATGATGTTGCCCGATGGAATTATCCAGAATGGTGGATCGCCCGTGTCAGGAAGCATTACCCGGATCAATGGCAATCCATCCTGTCTGTCGGCAACAGCCCTCCTCCCTTGACACTTCGAGTCAACCATAGACGGTCATCCACCAACAGTTACCTGGCATTGCTTCAGGAATCTGGGATTTCTGCTGATATCATCGGCCCTTATGCTGTCCGTCTGACCCATCCTTTACCTGTCCACCGGATTCCCGGTTTCATGGAAGGATTGGTTTCCGTACAGGATTATGCTGCGCAACTAGCAGCTCCCTTGCTGGAACTCAAGGATGGTATGCGGGTATTGGATGCCTGTGCAGCCCCCGGTGGCAAATCAGCCCATATGCTGGAACTCGCAGATATCAGACTGACGGCATTGGATTGCGACCAGAAACGCCTTGCAATGATCCATGAAAACCTCGACCGCCTTGGACTCACGGCAGAAGTCAGGCTTGGCGATGCCAGACAGTCCGACTGGTGGGACGGCATTCCTTTTGACTGTATCCTCGCAGATGTCCCTTGTTCTGCATCTGGCATCATCCGGCGGCATCCCGACATCCGATGGCTGCGGCAGCCAGAAGATGGTGATAAGCTGGCGGTATTGTCAACATCCATCCTTGACAATCTCTGGAAAAAACTCCGGAAAGGCGGAAAACTTCTGCTGGCAACCTGTTCTATCTGGCCAGAAGAATCTACGGAACAGGCTGATTTTTTTGCTTTTAGGTCAGATGCAAAAAGACTTGATGCTTTCGGGCAACTATTACCAACTTTCAATGGATTGAATGACCATGATGGTCTATTCTATGGATTATTCCAGAAAATTGGATGAAATCCCGAATTCCCAATCCAATGCAACCGATGACTGTATTACGAAGGCTCTCAAAGTTCTTGGTCATGATTGCTTTTGCAGTGATGGTATGGTGTCCTGCTGTTTCTTCCGCAGACAGCGCCATCACTATTGATTCAGCCAAAATTGACCGCTCTGGAAACTATTACAGGTTGACGACAGCACAATCCATCAGCTTCAGCAATAACCTGCTTGACACATTGCAACGTGGTATTCCCCTATATTTCAAGACTGAACTGGAAATGACCAGCCGTCAGCTTCTCTGGTTTGATATGACCGCCTTGTCAAAGACCAGGACCATCAAGCTTTCTTACAACGTCCTGACAAGACAATACAGTGTCTATATCCCAGGATCGCTGCAACGTACTTACCGCTCTTTTGACAGTGCAATGTCTGCTATCCGATATCAGCCAAGCTGGGCTTTCGCCTACACGTCTGAACTGAGTGAAGACGAAAATTATGATGTTGCCGTCAGAACCTCACTTGATGTTTCTCAATTGCCAAAACCCTTCCAGATCAATGTCCTGAACAGTCGGGATTGGGGACTGTCCTCTGACTGGAAACACTTCTCATTTACGCCATAGTTTCATCTGACCGTGAC
>JBJEXA010000244.1:0-5922 GCA_051885335.1 Oxalobacter sp.
TTTTCCTTTCGCCTAAAAATGCTTTCTTACATACCGTCATTTCTGGGAATCTGCCGGGAAGGGGCGGACTTTGACCCATTGGGCATTGCACTGTGAGATGTAGGGATAATAACCTTTCGGATTATGGCAGTAATACCAATAATCCCCAGAATTGTTTTCCCTGCTGACATACTGCACGGGTTGCTGCACAATGATGGTCGAACCCCCATAGTACGGATAGGGATGATAGTACCACGGATGCCAGAATGCCGGTGTCAGATCCATATAGAAACCATAGGAACCATGCCACCGGTGGCTGTGATGATGGCGATGTCCTCCATGGTGTCCGCCACGAAATCCTCCACCATGATGCCCGCCGCCGTGTCTGCCACGGGCAAGGGCAGGCTGGGAGACAGCTCCTGCAAGACAGGCTGCAAGTGCCACTGCAAGGGTCTTTCTAAAGATCTTTTTCATGGTTGCCTCCTGAATCAGATTACCGTTGAGTGGCCGGTTCTTCCATATCCATCACAATAGGTTGTTATTTAATTTTATAACCAGTCGAACAGGAAAGTTGTAACAGATTGTTGTCACTTTGTAAGTAAGTTATGATGAATACCCTGCCGTGGAAAAGGCAGGTGTCTGGTTGCCCTGTTGGTTTATATCTCATGAATAGTGCGCATTGGTTCCTTCTGACAGGCGGATTGCTGTTGGCAATCGGCATTTCTTCTTCGATTCTGAGGCGTTTGCCTGTATCCACAGCAATGCTGTACCTGGGAGTCGGAATCATTGTGGGGCCGACTGGACTGAATCTTTTTCATTTCAATCCACTCAAACAGTCTGAATTTCTGGAAGCGTTGACAGAGGTTGCTGCATTGATTTCCCTGTTCTCGGCAGGGGTCAAGATGCCGGTGCCCATCAATATCCGGATATGGAAGGCGCCTATCTTGCTGGCAACCACTTCCATGATGGTCAGTGTCGGACTGACTGCGTTATTCGGTTTTTATCTGCTGAAACTGCCGTTGGGTGCCGCCATTCTGCTGGGGGCGATTGTTGCACCGACTGATCCGGTGCTGGCAACGGATGTGCAGAGCAGGCGACCGGGGGATTCTGACCGTCTCCGTTTTACACTGACCTGCGAGGCGGGTATGAATGATGGCAGTGCATTCCCGTTTGTCATTCTGGGCATGAGTCTGCTGGTTTATCAGAAATTTGGGAACTGGGTCTGGAAATGGGCGCTGTATGATATTTTCTGGGCAACCATCGCAGGTATTGGCATTGGGTGGTGCATCGGTTGGATGATGGGCATGCTTGTGAGCCGGGTCCATCAGAAATACCGCAGTGGGCTTTTGGATGATTTCCTGGGGTTGGGTCTTATCGGGGTTGTCTATGGGATTTCAGAGATCTGTGATGCTTGGGGATTCTTAGCGGTGTTCGCTGCTGCGGTGGCATTGCGTCAGGCTGAATCCAAGGCAGCTTTGAGTATTGCTCAGGGTAAAAAGGTGTTTTCTATTACCAAGGTTTTCCAAAAGCATGTGTCTTCGGCTGAAAGGGCTGAGAAAAGTGAAGGGATTATTGATGTTGATGGCCGTACAGCAGCTGCTATTCAGATACCCCAGACATTACCGGATGGACAGCCTTTCGTGAGTTCGAGTTCTTTGGTTTTTCACGAATACCTGGAACGGCTGTCTGAACTGGTGCTGATTCTGTTGGTAGGTGGAACGCTCTTTGTCAGTTCATGGAGTCTGCGTTCTGTTGGATTATCTCTGTTTCTGTTCTTTGTCGTGCGGCCGTTGAGTGTCTATATCGGAATGCTGCCCCAACGCAGGTTGAGGCGGGTGAAGGGGCTTTCTGCCTGGTTTGGTGTCCGAGGCATCGGTTCACTCTATTATCTGATGTATGTCATCAACAAAGGGATTCCTGAACCATTGGCGTTGGAGTTGATCCATCTGGTCCTGATTGTGATAACCCTGTCAATCATTATGCATGGTTCAACGGTCAAACCGTTGCTTGCCAGGTTCTGGCGGCATGATAGTGAAGATGAGGTTTCTGCTTTGTAAAGCAGACAGGCAACAGCCGGTGGTCTTACCATCAGCAGTTGCCGATTGATGTCTGGATGCAGGCAGGTTATTGGTCGGACCAGAGTTTGCCTGCTGTTGCCCAGTTTTCTTTCTTGACATCGGTCATGATGATGTCTACAGCGGAAGGGCTGCATTTCAATGTGTTGACCGTTGCTTCAGTGATGGCTTTTGCCAGTTCCCTTTTCTGTTCCACGGTACGGCCTTCAAAAAGCTGGATATTGATGGTTGGCATTTGTTGTTCCTGTCATGCTGAGGATTGGAAAATCCGGTTTGGAAACCTTCCGCATTATATATGATGCGGGGACAAATGGTTTTTTCAGAAAGGTGGAATGGGATGAAGACAGGTGATTTCCTTCTTTCTTGTCTTGTTTAATAGCTTTGATTTATATAGAATTATCCGATTAATTTTCGTCATGCTGACCGTTTGAGTGGCTGTCATGCGCCTTCTTGGCTGGGCAGGCCTGCTGAGATGGACGGTCTGATTATCGGGAACGGTTGATAGGCCGTTCAGTTTTTCCTTTTTTTGCAAGAATAAGATTTGGAGCAGAAATGTTTGCTAAAGACCACACCGTAGCCAAGGTTG
Organism: Oxalobacter sp.; assembly: GCA_051885335.1. GTDB lineage: Bacteria > Pseudomonadota > Gammaproteobacteria > Burkholderiales > Burkholderiaceae_D > Oxalobacter. The sequence continues at coordinate 2,641 of JBJEXA010000244.1, forward strand.
ACCCAGAGCTGTGGGCTGCTATCCAGCAGGAAAACCGCCGTCAGGAAGAACATATTGAAATGATTGCTTCCGAAAACTATACCTCCCCTGCGGTCATGGAAGCTCAGGGAACCCAGCTGACCAATAAATATGCTGAAGGTTATCCTGGGAAACGCTATTACGGTGGCTGTGAGTTCGTTGATATTGCTGAAGCGCTGGCCATTGAACGTGTCAAGAAGCTGTTTGGTGCCGATGCTGCAAATGTCCAGCCGAATTCCGGTTCCCAGGCAAATCAGGCGGTGTTCCTGGCATTGCTGAATCCTGGTGATACGGTCATGGGAATGTCCTTGGCTGAGGGTGGTCACCTGACGCATGGTATGGCACTGAACATGTCCGGCAAATGGTTCAATATCATTTCTTATGGTCTGGATGCCAATGGTGTCATTGATTATGACCAGATGGAAAAACTGGCCCGTGAACATAAGCCTAAACTGATTATTGCCGGTGCTTCTGCTTATTCGCTGAAGATTGATTTTGAGCGGTTTGCCAAGGTTGCCAAGGAAATCGGCGCGTTCTTCATGGTTGATATGGCACATTATGCTGGCTTGATTGCTGCCGGTGTTTATCCAAGCCCGGTTCCTTATGCTGATGTGGTCACTTCCACAACGCATAAATCCCTGCGCGGTCCTCGCGGTGGTTTCATCCTGATGAGGGCGGAACTGGAACGCAAGATCAATTCCGCTGTCTTTCCTGGATTACAGGGTGGTCCTCTGATGCATGTCATTGCCGGCAAGGCAGTGGCTTTCCTGGAAGCTTTGCAGCCAGAATACAAGGTGTACCAGCAACAGGTGCTCAAGAATGCGGAAGTCCTGTGCAAAACATTGATTGGCCGTGGTTTCAATATTGTTTCCGGCCGGACGGAATCCCATGTCATGCTGGTTGATCTGCAGAACAAGGGGGTAACCGGCCGTTTGGCGCAGGATGTCTTGGGACAGTGCCATATCACATGCAACCGCAATGCCGTGCCGAACGATCCGCAGTCTCCATTTGTGACTTCCGGCATCCGTTTGGGTACGCCTGCGATGACAACCCGTGGGTTCAAGGAAGAACAGACGGTATTGGTCGGCAATCTGATTGCGGATGTTATTGAAAACCATTCTGACAGGGCTGTTCTGGACCGTGTGACGGCGGAAGTCAAAAAACTGACGGATGCTTTCCCGGTTTATCAGAAATAAACTGTATTTTAAAAGCTATCTTTGGGATGGCAGGGAACAGAACCTGCGGATGATGAAAAATCCGCAGGTTTTTTCATATACGGTAGAATGCCTTTAACAGTATGCCAGTTCGGGAAGGAAGGGGTTTATGGAGCCAAAGCAGGTTGAGGAAGAGGCCACCATGTCGGCGCATATGTTTTTTATGCGTCATGCGCTGGAATTGGCGGAACGGTGTTCTGTCAGGACTTCTCCGAATCCTCGGATCGGCTGTGTGATTGTAAAGGATGGCAGGATTATCGGTGAAGGATTCACCCAGCCTATCGGTGGCAACCATGCTGAAATTGAGGCATTGGAAAATGCGGCTTCCCTAGATAAAGATGTCGAAGGTGCCACTGTTTATGTTACGTTGGAACCTTGTTCCCATTATGGTCGGACACCGCCATGTGTGGAGGCATTGGTCCGCGCCAAGGTTGGCAGGGTGGTTGCTGCGATGCAGGATCCTAATCCACAGGTTGCTGGCAAGGGGTTCAGCCGGTTGCAGGAAGCTGGCATTGATGTGATATGTGGGGTGCTTGAGCAGGAAGCCCGGGAGAAGAATCTGGGATTCCTGTCCCGAATTGAGAAAGGGCGTCCTTGGGTAAGGGTCAAGATTGCTGCCAGTCTGGACGGTAAAACGGCTTTGCCGAATGGTGACAGCCAATGGATTACTTCGGAAACAGCCCGTCTCGATGGACATCGCTGGCGAATGAAAGCGGACGCTGTCATGACCGGTATCGGTACGGTGCTGACCGATGATCCGCAGCTGAATGTCCGGTTGCCGGATGCAGAGCGTCAACCCATTCGGATTGTGGTGGACAGCCATCTGAAAACACCGTTGGATGCCAAGGTGCTGGGACAGGGAGATGTCTGGCTGTTTGCTGTCAATGCTTCTCCGCTTCGGATTGAGGCGCTTCAGGATAAAGGGGTATCGGTTTTTGCCGCTATCAACGATACCGGTCGGGTTGACCTTCGGGAGATGATGCGGATTCTCGGTGATCGGGAAATCAATGAGGTGCATGTCGAGGCAGGGGCGACTTTATCGGGGGCCTTGTTGGAAGCGGGGCTTGTGGATGAACTGTTGCTTTATATGGCGCCATGCTGCTTGGGTAGGGGCAGGGATATGCTGGGTATCCATGCGCTGCCATCGTTGGATGACCGGGTTGCTCTGGATATCCGGGAAGTGGTGCGGGTTGGCAGTGACCTGCGGATTATTGCCAGGGTTTTGGATAAGGACAGGAAGGATTAATATGTTTACAGGGATAATCGAAGCGGTTGGCAGGATCCGTTCCGTCACACCACAGTCAGAAGGTGATGATGCGGGTGTCCGTCTGGATGTTGAGGCTGGTGCTTTGCCGATGGACGATGTCCGCATTGGAGATTCTATTGCAATTAATGGTGCCTGCATGACGGTTGTTGAAAAGACATGGCATGGATTCAAGGTGGATGTTTCCCGTGAAAGCCTGAACAGGACATCTGGTTTGGACAGGCCGGGAGAAGTCAATCTGGAAAAGGCGCTGGCGTTGGGCGACAGTCTGGGAGGCCATCTTGTTTCTGGGCATGTGGATGGCATTGGGACAGTTGTCCGGTTTGCGCCTGTTGCGGAGTCCCATGAACTAGTGATTGAGGCACCTCATGAATTAGGGAAATTTCTGGCATATAAAGGTTCAGTGGCGGTCAATGGCGTTTCTTTGACGGTCAACTGTGTGGAAGATGTCCAGACGGGCTGCCATTTTTCCATCAATCTGATTCCTCATACTGTTGAGGTTACTGCATTGAAGCATCTGGTAGCTGGAGCAAAGGTCAATCTTGAAATTGATTTGATTGCCCGTTATGTGGAACGTATGCTGACGGCTGGTGTTCAGACACCGTAATTTCGCATTGCTCAAGAAAACAACAGATATCCTGTCTTTTTCAACGGAGTGGCTGAAAAAATACAGTTTTGCTATTGAGCAGTCGTTCATAAGGCAGTTTTTGGAAAAAATATCTTGTTTTAGGAAAAAATTCTTCGTTAGGGTATTGACAGTATTTAGGGGATAGGTGGATAATTTCA
>JBJEXA010000245.1:0-5919 GCA_051885335.1 Oxalobacter sp.
CGATTTCTCTAAACGGCTGAATGACCTGCGTGATACTCAGGCTCGCCTGAAATCCATGAGTGAGAAACTGGATAAGGATTTGCCTGTTTTGTCTGAATCGCAGCGTCTGAAACGTCAGCGTGAATTGGCAGACCTGAGCCAGGATTTCCAGCGTAAACAGCGTGCATACCGTGAGGACTTGATGCAGCGTAAGAATGAAGAATATTCCAAGGTTGTTGATCGTGCGAAGAAAGAAATTGAGAAAATCGCAAAGTCAGAAAATTACGATCTGATTGTCAACGAGTCTGTCTATCATTCTCCACGGGCAGATATCACTGAAAAGGTCCTGAAAGCACTGAGCAACTGATTTGAAGGCTGGCATGTCCATAAAACTCCAAGAATTGGTTGACCGTTTTGGCGGGCAACTGATTGGTGATGGGAATGTTGAGGTAACTGGCTTTGCACCATTGGATGATGCAAAAGCAGACAGCATCACTTTCCTGACCAATCCTAAACTCCGTAATGAAGTTGCTGCCTGTAAGGCAGCTGCGCTGATTATTTCTCCCAAAGATAATCAGATTGTCGGTGAACAGTTTGCTGGGGTTCGTATTGTTGCATCGAATCCTTACGCTTATTTTGCCCATGCAGCTCAGTTGTTCCAGAGTTTGAAAACGGTGTCACCGGTACCAGGTATTCATCCAAGTGCCTGCATTGATCCGGCGGCTGAAATCGCTCCAAGTGCTACTATTGGTCCATTTGTCACGGTTGAAGCGGGTGTCAAGATCGGTGAGAATTGTCATATTGAAGCAGGGTGCTTCATTGGGCGTAATGCCAAAATCGGTGCAGGTTGCCATTTCTTTCCCAGAGTCGTATTCATGTATGAATGTGAAATCGGCGAAAGGAGTGTCTTGCGTCCAGGGGCTGTTATTGGTTGTGAAGGCTTTGGCTTTGCGAATGAAAATGGTGTCTGGGTTAAGATTCCACAGACAGGGCGTGTCGTCATTGGCAATGATGTCCAGATAGGAGCTAATACCACAATTGATCGCGGGGCTCTAGCTGATACCATTGTTGAGAATGGTGTCAAGCTTGACAATCAGATCCAGATTGGCCATAACTGCCATATCGGTGAGAACTCCGCCATGGCTGGTTGTGTTGGTGTTGCTGGCAGTGCGACTTTCGGTAAGAATTGTACCGTTGGCGGTGCTGCGATGATTGGTGGACATCTGACTATTGCAGATGGTGTCCATGTCACAGCTTCCAGTGTTGTGCAGAGTTCGATTGAAAAACGGGGTATCTATTCCGGCTTCTATCCATTGGCGCCGCACCGTGACTGGGAAAAGAGTGCTGTATTGATCCGTCGATTAGGTTCTATGCGGGATAAGATCCGCGAACTTGAAAAAATAATCCAAACCTTGACTGAAAAAGAAAAATGAACAGTTTGAATATCCATCAGATCCGCGAACTTCTTCCACATCGTTATCCTATGCTCTTGGTTGACAAGGTTCTTGACTGGGAGGCAGGCAAGAAAATTGTGGCAATCAAGAATGTCACCGCCAATGAACCTTTTTTCAATGGGCATTTCCCACAACATCCTGTCATGCCAGGTGTTTTGATTATTGAAGCTATGGCGCAGGCAGCAGCAATTTTTGCATTTATGTCTTATGCCAGCAAACTGGATAAAGATGCACTGGTCTATTTCGCTACGATTGATAATGCAAAATTCAAGCGTCCTGTTGAACCGGGTGACCAGCTCGTTATGGAAGCTGAACTGCTCCGTAATTCACGGGGAATGTGGAAATTCAAGACCCGTGCACTGGTAGATAATCAGGTTGCAGCAGAAGCTGAACTTATGTGCGCAATCAGGGGGGGTGTCGTTTCCCAGAAAGCAGGCTCCTAATGGCGATTCATCCAACAGCAATCATTGATCCAAAGGCTGAGCTCGACAGTACGGTAGAAGTTGGTCCTTATTCTATTATTGGTCCCGATGTCAAGATTGGTGCCCGTACACGGGTTGCTTCCCATGTTGTCATCGAAGGGCATACGACCATTGGTGAGGACAATAACATCTTTCAGTTTGCCTCGTTGGGAGGAATGCCTCAGGATAAGAAATTTGCAGGAGAGACAACTTATCTGGAGATCGGCAACAGGAACACCATCCGTGAATTCTGCACTTTCAATGTCGGAACAGTACAGGATGAGGGAGTTACCCGTCTTGGCGATGACAACTGGATTATGGCCTATGTCCATCTGGCGCACGATGTCCAGGTTGGCAGTAATACGATTTTTGCAAACAATGCACAGCTTGCTGGGCATGTCCATATCGGTGATTGGGTCATCTTAGGTGGCTTCACTTTGATTCATCAGTTCTGCCGTGTTGGGGCGCATGCCATGACAGGATTTGGTTCCCATGTTTCCCAGGATATTGCGCCATTCCTGATGGTATCTGGTCTGCCGACGACCACTTATGGTATCAATAGTGTCGGTCTGCGCCGTAGGGGATTTACCACTTCGCAGATTACAGACATTAAACGGGCTTATAAAACTGTTTACCGTTCTGACCTTTCGTTAGAGGAGGCCAAGACAAAACTGCAGGAAGATGCCAGGACTTCCGAAGAAGCTCGAGAATATCTCCAGCAGATGTACGATTTCATCAATCAATCTGAGCGGGGCCTGTTGCGCTGATCAACAATAAAGACCTGCGCAGAAAGGACAGAAGTATGGAAAAAATCGCCATGGTGGCGGGGGAAACCTCCGGAGATATCCTTGGCGATGCGATTCTGTCTGCCTTGCGTCCTCAAGTGCCTGATGCTTCCATTTATGGAATCGGAGGAGGACATATGGCAAAGCATGGCTTCGTCAGCAAATGGCCGATAGAAAAACTGGCTGTCAATGGTCTCTTTGAAGTCCTTGCCCATTTTCGGGAGATCAAGAACATCCGCAACAACCTGCGTGATACCATCATTGCAGACCATCCTGATGTCTTTGTTGGTATTGATGCGCCAGAATTCAATCTAGGACTGGAAGTTCAGCTTCACCAAGCAGGTATCGAGACAGTTCATGTCGTTAGTCCCTCCATATGGGCTTGGCGCAGTGGGCGGATCAAAACAATCGCCAAGGCAGTCTCCCGTATCCTAGTGCTTTTTCCATTTGAAGAAAAGATTTACCAGAAAGCTGGCATACCTGTGACATGCATCGGTCATCCGCTTGCAGAGAAGATTCCGATGCAGGCTGATATGACAAGTGCACGCAAGGAACTTCAGCTCGACAATGCAAAATCGGTTATTGCCATCCTGCCTGGCAGTCGGATGTCTGAACTGAAATACAATACTGTTTCTTTCATAGAAGCAGCCAAGATTCTGTTGAAAAGGGACCCCTCTCTACAGATTGTCATTCCAATGGCAGGAGAACATCAGGACAGTTATTTCAAACAGTTGCTGAAAGAGAATAAACTTGACTTGCTGCCTCTCAAGATTATCCAAGGGCAGTCCCAGAAAGCCATTGCTGCTGCTGATGCCGTGCTGGTTGCTTCTGGTACTGCAACCCTTGAAGTGGCATTGCTGAAAAAACCAATGGTCATTGGATACCGGCTTATGTGGGCGACATGGCAGATTGCCCGGCATATCGTCAAACCGCCTGTTGGGTTACCAAATATCCTTGCTGGCGAAATGATTGTTCCAGAGCTGCTGCAGCATGATGCAACAGGTCCAAAACTGGCTGAGGCACTTTGGTATCAGTTGACCAATGAGAAGAACCGTCGTAATTTGCATCAGCGTTTCACTGATATGCACCATTCCCTTCTGCGGAATATGGCACAGACCAGCGCAGAGGCTATTCTTAATGTCATGAAAAATGGCTGATTTTGAGGCGTTGCCTTTATTTTTCGAAGATATCGGTATTAAGGAAATCATCTGCGGTGCTGACGAAGCGGGCAGAGGACCGATTGCTGGTCCTGTCTATGCAGCAGCGGTGATATTGGATCCCGACAATCCGATTGAAGGATTGAAAGATTCCAAGAAGCTGTCTGAAAAACAGCGGGATGCGCTGGTACCAGAAATCAAAGCCAAGGCTAGGACGTGGGCAATTGCTTCCTGCACAATAGAGGAAATCGACCAGTTGAATATCCTTTGGGCATCCATGCTTGCAATGAAACGGGCTATTGAATCTCTGAGAGTCAAACCGACCATTGCACTGATTGATGGTAATCATACCCCCAAGGGACTGACGATTCCATCAGAAGCCATTGTAAAAGGTGATGCCAAGGTTCCTGAAATATCAGCAGCCTCCATTCTGGCAAAAACAGCTCGTGATGCGGTAATGATGGAATTGCATGCGCTGTATCCTGAATATGGTTTCGATCGCCATAAAGGCTATCCGACAGCCTATCACCTCCAGCAGCTGAAAAAACATGGTGTTTCCCCAGTGCATCGGCGTTCCTATGCACCTGTTCGCCAGTTACTTGAAAAGCAAACCTGAGAAGAAAATTGAACTATGGATATCCTATTTCCAATCATTCCAGGAACATCTGTTGACTTAAGGACCATTCAATGGCGACAGAAATACCGGTTGCTGGTAACAGCACCACACCCTGATGATTTCGATGCCATCAGCATAACCCTGCGTTGCATGGTGGAAGCAGGACACGAACTTTATGCCGTTGTCGCGCAGACAGGCAGTGGCATCGACAAAGTTTATGGTGCAGGAATGACCAAACAGGACAGGATTCGGCTACGGAACAGTGAGCAACGGGCAAGCTTTGCATTCTTCGGTCTGCCGGAAGATCATTATCGGATACTGGCTTTGGAAAATGCCCTAGATGACCAGGTCGATTACACTGATGACAATATCCAGGTTCTTGAGACCTTTGTTCAGGAAATCAAGCCAGATATCCTTTTTATGCCACATGGCAACGATACCAACCGTGCTCATCGTGATATGTGCCGGATGATGCGCAGCATTGCTAAACGTATGGTATGGCCGATTGCATTGATGCTCAACAGTGATGTCAAAACAGTCGATATGCGTAAGGATTACTATATCGCCTTTGGCAAGGATGAGGCGGCTTGGAAAGGTCAGTTGCTCCGCCATCATGATTCACAGCATCAACGCAACCTGCGTGATAGGGGGCATGGTTTTGATGACAGGGTTCTGATGCTCAATGGCAGAACTGCACAAGGGCTGAACATTGCCCAGCCCTATGCGGAGTCATTTGAGATTGAGATGTGCGATTGAATCAGCGGAAAGGTTGACGGATTGGGTTGAATACGCTTGCATCTTGCTGACAATCGCTGTAGATATTTCTTCAATAGATTTTGATGTTGATGATAGGAATTGGATGCCGTTCATCAACATCATCCTTTCGGCTTCAGCTACTTCATATTGGCAGTTTGCCAGAGAAGCATAGTGACTGTTCGGGCGGCGTTCATTGCGTACCTTTGACAACCGTTCAGGTTGGATGGTCAGCCCAAACAGTTTTTGTTTCTGTGCCTGAAGTGAGGGAGGAAGGATTTTACGTTCAAAGTCTTCAGGGATTAAAGGGTAGTTTGCAACTTTGAGGCCATACTGCATGGCAAGATAAAGGCTTGTCGGAGTTTTGCCACTTCGGGATACACCAATCAGAATGACATCTGCCTCTTCCAGGTTCTGTTCAGAAATGCCGTCATCGTGTGCCAGAGTGAAATTGATGGCTTCCATACGGAGCTTGTACTCTTCGTTTTCCATATTTTGATGGCTCAACCCGATTTCCTGTTTAGGCGCAATACCCAGTTCCTGCTTCAAGGGTTCTACGAAAGGTTGGATGATATCCAGATGCAGAGCTCTTGCCAATCGTATTTCATCCACCAGTTCTTGGATGACTAATGTTGAAAACACAATCGGAGGAATTCCTGTCCGGTCAAACTCAGTCTGAATCTGCAGGCGAGCAGTCTGTGCTTTCTTCAAAGT
>JBJEXA010000246.1:0-5850 GCA_051885335.1 Oxalobacter sp.
AGAACTTTAAGGGGGGAAGAGCAGTGAAGATAACTGTATTGGGAGCAGGGATTACCGGAACGACCGCTGCATGGTTCCTCCGTCAGGAAGGTCATGATGTGACCGTTATTGAACGGCGCAATGGGGCTTCTCAGGAAACGACCTTTGGCAATGCTTCCCAGATTTCGGTTTCCCATTCTGAACCATGGTCCAATCCCAGTGCACCACTGAAGATATTGAAATGGCTCGGCAAAGAAGATGCCCCTTTACTGTACCGTTTCCGGGCAGAGATGCTGCAATGGGAATGGGGTGCCCGTTTCCTGCGTGAATGCACACCAGGCCGTACAGCGCATAATACCCGTCAGTGCATGGCCATGGCGGATTTCAGTAAACGCACACTCCGTCAGCTGCGTGATGAAACGGGGATTGAATATACCTATCTTAGACGCGGAATCATGCACTTTTATACTGATAAGTCGGATTATGAGGCTTCCAAAGCCGGTGCAAAGCTGATGACATCATGGGGATGTCCACGCAATACCATTACAAAAGATGAGGTTGTCCGTCTGGAACCTGCTTTGGTACCCGTCTATGACCGGTTGGTCGGAGGCGATTTCACCCCCGATGATGAGCATGGCGACTCCCGTGAATTCACCGTTGCCTTGGCCAAGAAGGCCATGGAGCAGGGGGTTGAGTTCCGTTTCAATACCCAGGCGACCCGTCTGTTGACGGAAGGTTCAGGTAAGGATGCACGCATTGCGGCCGTGGAAATCATCAAGGACAACGGTGAGTTTGATATCTTGAAAAGCGATGCTTTTGTCTGTTCTTTTGGCAGTTTTTCCGCCCCTTTCCTGAAACCGTTGGGCATCAATCTGATGATTTATCCGACAAAAGGTTACTCTGCGACATTTCCGGTCATTAATCCCGACAAGGCACCCTATATTTCCCTGATTGATGCAGGATATAAGCTGTGCATTTCCCGTCTTGGCAACCGCCTGCGTGTTGCTGGTACAGCTGAAATGAACGGTTATCGCCGTGAACTCAATGAGGAACGCTGCCAGGCACTGATCCGCCGTACGTCAGAATTGTTTCCTGATGCCTGTGATTTCAGCCAGCCGCATTTCTGGACAGGCTTCCGTCCAATGACACCGACCAACATCCCATATATTGGCAGGACCCGCTATAAGAACCTGTATCTGAATACAGGGCATGGGACCTTGGGATGGACGATGGGCTGTGGTTCCGGCCGTTCTATTGCGGAAATCATTTCTGGCAAGAAACCGGATGTTGATTTTGAGTTCTATGGTATGAAATAGCCTTTGCGTGTCATGGCAAAAAAAACAGGAAATACAGTTGCCACATGTCCGTGTGGCGGTGCTTCGTTTCGGTCATGTTGTGAACCTTATCTGGAAGATGGGGTTCCTGCGCCGACGGCATTGGCATTGATGCGTTCCCGGTACAGTGCCTTTGTCACGGGCAATGAGGCTTATCTGCGTGAAACATGGCTAGCGGAAAACCGGCCTTCTGGCGTCATCATTGAGAAAAAAGACCCTGTTAAATGGGTGGGGCTTAAAATCCTCCGCCATCAGGAGCTGGGCGACCGTGCAACGGTTGAATTCATCGCCAGTTACAAACGCAATGGCCGCATGATGGCATTGCATGAGAACAGTCTGTTTATCCGGGAAAATGGCCATTGGTATTATGTTGATGGAACTTTTTTCTGATAGGCCATGACGATTCAAGGTTCAAATATGACAACTGCATCTGCACAATGGACAGCAAGAAGCCTGAAAAGTGTCTGGCATCCATGTACCCAGATGAAACATCATGAGACATTGCCGTTGCTTGCAGTAAAAAGTGGCAAGGGTGTCTGGCTTTATGACCAAGATGGCAGGCGGTATTTTGACGCCATCAGTTCATGGTGGACCAATCTGTTCGGTCATGCCAATCCCTTTATCAGTGAGGCATTGAAAAAGCAACTTGATACCCTTGAGCATGCGATGCTTGCAGGGTGTACCCACGAACCGGTCGTTGAACTGTCTGAAAGGCTTTCTGCGTTGGTGGGAGACAGGCTTGGGCACTGTTTCTTTGGTTCTGATGGCGCGTCTGCCATCGAGATCGCGCTGAAAATGAGTTTCCATTTCTGGAAAAACAGTGGATATCCCAAAAAACAGGCGTTCGTCTGCCTGGAACACAGTTACCATGGAGAGACCATCGGTGCGCTGTCTGTGACAGATGTTGGCCTGTTCAAGGACGCCTATGCACCGCTTATCCGTCATGCGGACTTGGTTCCTGCACCTGATTTCCGGTATGCGGAACCCGGAGAGACGGATAAGGATGTCGCCCTCAGGGCGGCAGAAAAGCTTGAAGGACTGCTGAAGGAGAAAGCAGACAGGATTGCGGCTGTTATTGTAGAACCTTTGGTGCAGTGTGCGGCAGGTTTTATCATGTACCATCCGGTCTATCTCAAACGGGTACGTGAACTCTGTGACCGTTACCATGTCCATATGATTGCTGATGAAATTGCAGTGGGTATGGGGCGTACGGGTTCTTTCTTTGCCTGTGACCAGGCGGATATCCGTCCTGACCTGTTATGTCTTTCCAAAGGGATTACAGGCGGTTTCCTGCCATTGTCATTGGTCATGGCGACCGATGCCATTTACCAGGCTTTTTATGACAATGATGTTACCCGCGGTTTCCTGCATTCCCATTCTTATACTGGAAATCCATTGGCGTGCCGGGCAGCATTGGCTGTTCTGGATCTGTTTGAAAAGGATAAGGTCATTGCCCGTAATCGACGGTTGTCTGAGGTGATGACCAAAGCATTGGAACCGGTCAGACAGCATGGCAGGGTACATCATTTCCGCAATAAGGGAATGATCTGGGCATTTGATGTGGATATGCGTCAGGAAGACCAAATCACGTTTCCCCGCAGGTTTTTCCAGGCAGCCCTCAGGCAGGAAGTTCTGATGCGTCCTATTGGCAATACCGTTTATCTGATGCCGCCTTATGTAATGACGGAAGAAGAAGCTGTCTGGTTGGCTGACAGGGTGAAATCCGTGCTGGATGAAGTGGTGGGCCCATGACCAAACCTGCTTATTTCATCACAGGGACGGATACGGAAATCGGCAAGACGACGTTATCCTCGGTGATTATCCGTGCATTGGTTGCCAAAGGATTCAGGACTGCTGCCATGAAACCTGTTGCCGCTGGTGCAGTGAGCGTGGATGGGATTTTGCATAACGAGGATGTGGATACTTTGGTTTCCGTCGCCAATGTTTCCCTGCCGACAGAACTTGTCTGTCCCTATCTGCTCCGTACCCCCGTTTCACCGAATCTCTCTGCAATGCAGGATGGCAGGGTGATTGATGTTTCCCATATTGTTGACTGTTACCGGAAAATCCACCAACAGGCAGAAGCTGTCATTGTCGAGGGGGTTGGTGGATTCCTGGTACCCTTTTCCCAAGATACCTCCAGTGCTGATTTGGCAGAACAGTTGAAACTACCTGTCATTATGGTCGTTGGTCTGAAACTGGGATGTATCAGCCACGCATTACTGACGGCTGAAGCCATCCGTGCCCGTGGACTGGTGCTGGCGGGATGGATTGCCAACTGTATCGATCCGGGCATGGCTTTCAGTAATGGTAATATTGAAACTTTGGAAAATTGGCTGGATGCGCCAAGACTGGGAACCATGCCATATCTCAAGTCATTTGAAGGGGCCGGACAATATCTGGATCTGGGCCACTTGCTTGGCTGGCAAAAATAGAGAATTACAATCATGACATCACAATCGATTCATTTTTACCGTCCTTCTGAGGTCACTGAACTGCCTGAACCTGAAGTCTGGCCAGTGAAGGAGATTCTAGAACTGTATGATCTGCCTTTCACGGAATTGATGTTCCGTGCGCAGGAAGTGCACAGGGCGAATTTTCCTTCAGGTCAGGTTGAACTGAACTCCCTGATTTCACTCAAGACAGGTGCCTGTACAGAGGACTGTGGGTATTGTCCACAATCCATCCACCACAACACGGATGTGACACCAAGCAAGATGCTGGATATGGAAACTATCCTTGCCGCTGCACGCCGTGCGAAAGAACTGGGGGCAAACCGTTTCTGTATGGGGGCGTCGGGCCGTTCACCAAATGACAGGGATTTCAAAAAATATCTGGAGATTGTTCGGGCAGTGAAAGCATTGGGTCTTGAAACCTGTATGACATTGGGCATGCTCAAAGAAGAACAGGCCCAGCAGCTGAAAGAAGCTGGTCTGGATTATTACAACCATAATCTGGATACTTCCCCTGATTATTACAATACAATCATCTCGACCCGGAATTATAAGGATCGTCTGGACACATTGGGTCGGGTCCGTAAAGCCGGTATCAAGGTCTGCTGTGGCGGCATCATCGGTATGGGAGAAAGCCGTGAACAGCGGGCAGCGTTACTGTCCCAGCTGGCAAATCTCAATCCATATCCTGAAGCAGTGCCGATCAACCATCTGGTTCCGATCAAGGGAACTCCGCTCGAAAACATGAAACCGCTTGATCCATTGGAGTTTGTCCGCACGATTGCTGTGGCACGTATCATCATGCCTCAGGCAAAAGTCCGCATGTCTGCTGGTCGTGCTGAATTGGGCGAAGCCATACAGGCATTATGCTTTCTGGCAGGAGCAAATTCCATTTTTTACGGAGAGAAACTGCTGACCACCGACAATGCGGATGCAGATGAAGACAGGGCATTGTTGGCAAAATTAGGATTGAGGCCATTTGAGGCAACCGATGTCAAGGCCCGCATGCCAGGTTTGCCGGAACATGACCATCATGACCATTGAGATTCTCTATCACAATGAAGGGGAAGACCCCGCTGAATGGCTGCCAGCATTGAAAGCTGCCTTGCCAGAAGCCAATATCAGGCAATGGCAGGCGGGAGATATTGCTCCAGCAGACTATGCTTTGGTCTGGCATCCACCTGAGGGTTTGTTGGAAAACCGGAAAGGACTTAAAGCAGTTTTCAATCTTGCTGCAGGTGTTGATGCATTACTTGCCTCGGGCGCTGTTCCAGAGGACGTGCCGATTTTCCGACTGGAAGATGCGGGTATGGCTATCCAGATTGCTGAATATGCCGTGTATGCCGTTTTAAGATGTTTCCGGCGTTTCGATGACTATGCCCGACTGCAGGAACAGCAGGAATGGGGCTTCCTGCCTCCCTGTAACCGGAAAGATTTTACCGTCGGCATCATGGGAATGGGTGTGATGGGGAAAGCCACAGCCGATAAACTTAAACTTTTCGGTTTTCCTCTCAAGGGCTGGAGCCGTACACCAAAGCAAATTGAGGGAGTCTCCTGCTATCATGGCAGGGAAGGTTTGGCAGGTTTTCTGCAAGATGTGAAAGTCCTTATCTGCCTGCTACCGAAAACAGATGAAACAGTCCACATTCTCAACGCAGGGCTTTTTGAAAAATTACCTGATGGGGCATCCTTGGTGAATCTAGGACGGGGAGCCTTGTTGGATGAAAAGGATTTGCTTGTGGCATTGAATGCCGGGAAAATCCGTGCCGCCATGCTTGATGTGACACCCATTGAGCCATTGCCGAAGGGGCATCCTTTTTGGCATCATCCGAGCGTTACCATCACACCGCATATTGCAGGGTTGACATACTGTGAGGAGACCGTTGCATCAGTTGCAGCGGGTATTCATCAGCTGGAATGTGGGGAAATACCTTCAGGCTTGGTAAACCGTAATTCAGGCTACTGAACGGAGAAACAGAAGAAACAGTATCGGGACTATGGAATTATCCGGCCCTCCCTCAAAAAATGGGGCATCAGAAAAAGAAGCGGCATGGCAGGCCGAAACATGCCATGCCTATGGGAAT
>JBJEXA010000247.1:0-5751 GCA_051885335.1 Oxalobacter sp.
GGGGGGGGGTAAACTGATTCTTGTCCATTATCGGTGTTTAGGTTTCAGGAAAGGTTGCACGGTTTTTTCTAGGGACTGTCCTGGATAACTGAGTTGATTTAGGCTAGCCGCTCAACTGATCGGTGTACATCGTAACACAGCTGCTTTCTATTTCCACCGTCTATGTGAAATCATCTATTACCGGGATGAAGAAGCGGGTCTGTTTGAGGGTGAGGTTGTTTTCAATCAGAATTAATCGATAATGCAAGATAAGCGATCATATGCCAGGTTTCTTGGAAAAGAAACTTTAATGACTGCGAGGTGCTTTCATAGCGTGTGGTTGGCGTTGGTGAAGAATAAGCTTCGATATCCAGGTCATTGGCAATAGACATAGCTCTTTTCATATGAAAAGGGTCACTGACAATAATGGCAGACCGTAAACCATGCGCCTGCATCAGCTGTTTTGCATTTTTGAGATTTTCACGGGTGTTGTGTGAATCTTCCTCAATCAGGATGACATCGGCGGGGATATGTTTTTTCAAGGCAAACCGACGGGCGACATAAGCCTCAGAATAAGGTGCTCTCAGGGATTTCCCTCCTGTCATGATCAGTTTTTTCACATAACCGTTCTGATAAAGCCATAGACCATGACGGATACGCTCTTCGAACACAGGAGAAGGGCGTTTATACCATGCTGCTGCGCCTAGGATAATGGCAGCATCAGCATGTCTTTTTTGGTCAACCGTGGAAAAGTAAAAAATAGAGCCGACAATATAAGCGAGGAAAAGGATAATCACGCCTGTTATCGAAAAGGCTCCAACTTTCAACCACCTGACCCACGAGGTATTGGGTTGCATCAGATTGGATATTGGATATCAGATACCGGATACCGGTCTGAGTGTTTGGCCGCTTTACCAGCGTTTACCTTTCATGATGAACACGCGCTCCATATACAGGTCTTTGTCATAGACTTCATATTTGACGTTTTCACCATGACTTCTGATATGCTCAATTTCTACTTCATGATAGTTCCTGTCGGCATAATCGAAGACTTCAACCGTTTCTCCACGCTTGAATTTCTCTGGACGGCTTGTTGACATGGAAATCGGAACATTGGTGCTTTCATCGACACCATCCCAACCAGCATAGGCAATCTGGCATACAGCGAGGAAAAGCAGTGGCAGGAACTTTTTCATATCATTCAATCAAAAAATCAATCAGGACAGTCTCATAATAGGAATCTTGAGATGGCATTTCAACCATCAGCAGGTCTTATTGGAAAGGGTTCTTGTTCTTGGACTGCTCCCGTTTCCGGCGAAGGATTGTATGGTGTATGAACCAGATGAAGGCAATGCCGATGGCGAAGAAAATCGCAATCACCTTGCGCCAGAAATTACTTTTTGAGTTTTCCTTTTCTGTATCAGGAGCCGTTGCATCCTTGCCTTCATCAGCATTGGCGTTTTCTTGCTGGATCTGGTTTTTTCTATCTTTGGTGGCTTCACCGTCTGGATTGGTTTTATCGGAGACAGTAGTCACTTTATTTGTCTGTCCTTTCTCCTGGCTTCCGTAAATCTGATCCAATGCTTCGATGGCTTTTTCATGACCATCGTTGGCGGCACGTTCCAGATAGGGGATGGCTTCTTTGTATTTCTTGGCATGGTAAAGCTCTAGCCCTTGAGAAAGGTCATCGGCAAAAGCCGGAGAAATCATCCCTGGAATGAGGAAAAAGTGTATGGCGAAAAATAAGGCAAAGAGACGTTTAAGCATGATGAAAACAGAAAATATCAAGAATAGGTATTTTATACGGCAATTGGTGCTGCGATTGCTGGATGCGGGTCATATCCTTCAATTTCGAAATCCTCGAAGGTGTAATCGAAAATGGAGGGTTTCCTGTTGAGCCGCAGCATTGGTGATTTCCTTGGTTCACGGGACAGCTGCAGTTTTGCCTGTTCAAAATGATTGCGGTAAAGGTGCAGGTCTCCAATGCTGTGGATGATTTCCCCAGGCTCAAGTCCGCATTGCTGTGCAATCATATGGGTCAGGAATGCGGTAGAAGCCGTATTGTAAGGGATGCCCAGGAAAATATCCCCTGAGCGTTGGGTCATCATACAGGAAAGACGACCGGCGGCGACCTGGAACTGGTACATCACGTGACAGGGCGCAAGTGCCATTTTTCCTGCACGGACATTATCCTGTGGAGACATTTTCTCATCAGGAAGCAGGGCAACATTCCAGGCGCTGATGATATGCCGCCTGCTGTTGGGATTGTTGCGGATAGATTCAATAACCGATGAGACCTGATCATAGATCTGCCCATCGGAACCCTCCCAATGACGCCATTGGGCACCATAAATCGGTCCCAGGTCGCCGGTTTCTGTTGCCCATTCATCCCAGATGGTCACTTTGTTCTCATGCAGGTAGTCAATATTGGTACCGCCTTTCAGGAACCAAAGCAGTTCATGGACGATGGCACGGATATAAAGCCGTTTTGTCGTCAACAGAGGCATGCCCTGTTTCAGGTCATGCCGGATCATCCTGCCAAAGACAGCCCTTGTTCCTGTCCCGGTACGGTCACCTTTGTCAATGCCATGGTCAAGGATTTCTGACAGAAGTGCCAGATACTGCTGTTCATACATATTATCCGAATCCTTTTTAAATACCGTGTCTTTTCATCATGGAATCACAATCCGCCAAGATGGAGGGTCTTCACGTCAAGGTATTCTTCAATGCCCAATACAGAGCCTTCCCGTCCCAATCCAGATTCCTTGACACCGCCAAATGGGGCGACCGTCGAGGAGACACCAGTGTCATTGATACCGACCATCCCGGCTTCCAATGCTTCAGAAACACGGAAAACACGGGCAAGGTCTTTGGTGTAGAAATAGGCTGCCAGGCCAAAAGGGGTGTAATTGGCACGGTTGATGGCCTCATATTCATTCGCACACCGGAAACAGGCGGCCACAGGACCAAAGGTCTCTTCATGGGCAATCACCATGTCATCTGTGCAATGGGAAAGGACAGTCGGTTCATAGAAAGTTCCACCCAATGCGCTTCTTTTTCCGCCAATGACGGTTTTTGCCCCTTTCTCAACCGCATCATTGACATGGCGTTCAACTTTTGCCAGTCCTTTTGCGTTGATCAATGGACCGATGGTTGTTCCTTCCGTCATGCCATTACCGACTTTCAGTTGGGCGACTGCATCGGCAAGTTTCCTGACAAAGTCATCATAAACAGTTTCTTCGATGTAAATCCGGTTGATGGCAACGCAGACCTGACCGGCATTCCTGAATTTATTGGCAATGACCCCCTTCACTGCATCATCCAGATCAGCGTCTGCAAAAACAATCAACGGCGCATTGCCGCCTAACTCCATTGAAACATGTTTCATGGTTTCTGCCGCATTCCGGACCAATATTTTTCCGACAGCTGTTGAACCGGTGAACGTGATTTTCCGGACATCGGGAGATGACATGAAAGCTTCCGAAATGGCTTCCGTATCTCCACAGACCCCGTTCAAAACACCGGGAGGGACACCGGCTTCATCCGCGAGGGCGAGGAGGGCGTTTGCGCAGAGTGGTGTTTCATTTGCTGGCTTGATGATGGCCGTGCAACCCGCTGCCAATGCCGGTCCCAGTTTACGGGCAAGCATTGCCATCGGGAAATTCCAAGGTGTGATGGCTGCGACCACACCGACAGGTTCCCGGGTGGCAAACACTTTTGAACCAGGTTTGAATGGCGGGATGATCTCACCGTTGATCCTGCGGGCTTCTTCAGAAAACCATTTGATGAAGCTGGCGGCATAGTCAACTTCACCTAATGCTTCCTGGAAGGGTTTCCCCTGTTCGGCAGTCATCAGCCTGCCCAGGAAATCCCGGTTTTCCATCATCAGGTCATACCAGCGTTCCAGAATGGCGGCGCGTTCTGCAGCCAGTGTCTTCTTCCAAGTAACAAAAGCCGCTGTTGCAGAAATGACTGCCGCTTCTGCCTCGTTCTTCCCACTCCAGCCAGCCTCTGCCAGCAGTTCACCGGTTGCAGGATTTAGAACCGGAAAGGTCTTGGCAGTGGTTATCCACTTGCCATGGATGAAAGCCCCTGTCTTGAAAAAGCGGTTGGTTCTCAGGCTGTCATGCAATGTGCTCATTTTGGTTCCTTGGGTTTCCATTAAGGATAATTCTGCTGTTTTTCCAGTCAATTTTCCTGTCCAGTCTGTCAGGGGGTCTGCGTAATACCTGCCAGCTGGGTGGACAGGAATGTTGCATGACGGTCTGTCAGGCTTGTAATGAAATCAATCACCCGCATATAGGCGGTATAAAGGTCATCTTTTTCCGTTGGTGCATTCATATCCATCAATGTTAATACCTGATTGTCACGGAAAGACAGTGGTTGTCTGCTGATGAACTGATGACAGGTTGGAATCAGGGTATCCAGCATCCGTTTGTACAGGGTGTACGAGCCGATCTCAATCGCAATCTTCGAATGGTTTTTCAGGATGACATCGAAAAACAGCTTGCGTGCATTGTCCATATAGGCGGCGACATCAGGTTCGATATGGTCAAGCAGGGCATGAAAACTGGTTCCCTGCATGATTTCTTCATAGAAGGACTTGAAGACATTGCAGGTGGCATCGATCATCAGGTCAATGACCCTTGCCCTGATAAGACCGGCTTTCCTGCGGTTGGAATCAATGCTGTTCAAACGTGCGGTATCAATTCCAAGTCTCTTCCAGACAGGCGCTGTCACCGACATCAGGGCATCAAACTGGACGATATTCAGTTCAAGGGCATCCTCAATATCAATGATGCAGTAGCAGATGTCATCGGCTGCTTCCGTCAGATAAGACAATGGATGCCGTCTATAACCTGTTTCTGTCTTGAGACCGAGGCAGGAAAAAACCTCATCAAAGATATCCCGCTCTGACTGGTAGAAATTGAACTTTGAGGAATGCAGCTTGGTGGCATGGGATGATGACCGGGGGTACTTGACCATGGATGCCAAAGTTGGGAAGGTCAGCCGCAGTCCACCTTGATCTTTATGGTTTTCAAGGGAAGTCAAAACCCGGAATCCCTGGGCGTTGCCATCAAAGGTCATGAAATCCAGTTTCTGTTCTTCAGACAGCCCTGATAGATACCGTTCATTGTTCAGCGGGTCCTTGAACCAGTCCTGCAGAGCTGATTCGCCGCCATGCCCGAATGGTGGATTGCCGATATCATGGGCAAGGCAGGCAGCTTGGACAATCTGTCCAAGGTGTTCAGGCGTATAGATTTCGGGCAAGTCGCCACGTTCTTTCAGGAAATAACCCGTCATAATGCCTAGGGAGCGCCCGACACTGGAGACTTCTAGAGAGTGCATTTGCCGGTGGTGTACATGGTCATTGCTGGCAAATGGATGAACCTGGGTTTTCCTGGCAAGCATTCTGAAAGCGTTGGAAAAAAGGATACGGTCATAATCTTGGACAAAAGGGCTGCGTGCCGGATTGAATGCGGCGGTTTCTGTCAGGGAACCGTTCCGCCTGACAGGAGCCAACAGCAGATGCCATTGAGATTGACGGCTTTTGTTTTCAGGATGTTCCATAATGCCATTGTCTGGTAATTTCAATGGGAACCATAGTAACAGAATGCAGGCTGTATCGGCATAGTTGCATTACAGTCTTTTTCGCCGTAGCCATGCAACAAGGCATGACAGGATGATGAGGCTTGATGACAGCATGACAGTGGATGTATTACCGAACAGGATATAAGGTGTCATGCCTTGTGTGCCTGATACCCGGAAGCT
>JBJEXA010000248.1:0-5750 GCA_051885335.1 Oxalobacter sp.
AAGGTGGCCGTACCGTTGGTGCCGGTGTTGTTACCAAAATCAACGAATAATCCTGTATGATGGGGCCCTCCTTCCTGGTGAGGGTGGCAGAAACTGAATACATCTGGCTTCTGAGAGTAGGGGAATAGCTCAACTGGCAGAGCGACGGTCTCCAAAACCGTAGGTCGGGGGTTCGATCCCCTCTTCCCCTGCCACTCTCTTCTTGGTTAACTGAAAGTAAATTTATGGCAACCCAACCTGTTCGAGCCCAAAGCGGTTCTGGTGGCGGTAAGGTTCTGGTTCTTCTTGCTGTCATTGCGGTATTTGCAGGTATTGTTGGATATTATTTCCTGTCCGGTAGATCGGCGCTTGTCCGTATGGGGGCGTTGGCTGTCGGTGTTGTTGTCGGTGCAGTTCTCTTTTTCTTCTCGCCTTCTGGTGGCGAGTTCATGGCTTTTGCGCGCGAATCTGTCCGTGAGGTCAGGAAGGTTGTCTGGCCTGATCGCAAGGATTCTCTCCGTATGACGGCGATTGTGTTTGGGTTTGTCCTTTTGATGGCGGTTTTCTTGTGGGGTACTGACAAGATTCTTGATTTTGTGCTCTACAACCTCATTCTTGGCTGGAAGAATTAAATGAGCGATAAGGTTCAGGAACAGGCCGCTGGAAGCGGTGCTGGTGCTTCCGTTTCGGATAAGAAGCGCTGGTATGTTGTCCATGTCTATTCCGGCATGGAGAAGAGTGTCAGCCGTACTTTGCGTGAACGTATTGACAGGATGGGTATGGCTGACCAGTTCGGTCAGATTCTTGTCCCGACAGAAGAGGTTGTTGAGGTCAAGGGCGGGCGCAAGACGATTGCCCAACGCCGTTTCTTTCCAGGATATGTTCTGGTTGAGATGGAAATGACAGATGAAACTTGGCATCTGGTCAAGGATACCAACAAGGTTACAGGGTTTGTTGGTGGCAAGTCGAACAAACCGACACCGATTCCAGCGTATGAAATGGAGAAGCTGCTCCGTCAGATGCAGGATGGTGCAGAAAATCCGCGTCCCAAAGTTTCTTATGAAGTCAATGAAATGGTCCGGATCAAGGAAGGACCTTTCACAGATTTCAATGGCACGGTTGAGGAAGTCAATTACGAAAAATCCAAGCTCCGTGTCCTTGTTACGATTTTTGGCCGCTCAACGCCTGTTGAGCTTGAGTTCGGTCAGGTTGAAAAGGTTTAAAAAGCGTTGGCTCAGTTCGCTTTATAACTGGCAAGAGGAGCCGACAGGTGGGCTGTCGGCGTTATGACTCATCTAAGGAAAATCTGAAATGGCAAAAAAAATCGCCGGCTATATCAAGCTGCAGGTGCCAGCTGGTAAGGCCAATCCATCCCCTCCTATCGGGCCAGCGCTGGGTCAGCGTGGTCTGAATATCATGGAATTTTGCAAGGCATTCAATGCGCGGACCCAGAAGATGGAAGCAGGGATGCCGATCCCTGTCATCATCACCGCATATGCTGATAAGTCTTTCACGTTTGAAATGAAGACGCCTCCAGCGACTTACCTGATCAAGAAGATGGCTGGTGTCCAGAAAGGTGCTCAGAATGTTGGCAAGGAAGTGGTTGGTAAGCTGACCCGTGCTCAGGCTGAGGAAATCGCGACGATCAAGAAACCTGACCTGACGGCTGCTGACATGGATGCGGCTGTTCGTACCATTGCTGGTTCTGCACGGTCTATGGGTATTACTGTGGAGGGTGAATGATGGCTAAGGTATCTAAACGTGTTCAGGCCTTCCGTGAAAAAGCTGATCGTGCCAAGACTTATGCGCTGGGTGATGCATTGGCTATGTTGAAGGAATGTGCAACTGCCAAGTTCAATGAGTCGGTTGATGTTGCTGTTCAGCTGGGAGTGGATCCCCGTAAATCTGATCAGGTTGTTCGTGGTTCGGTTGTTCTGCCTGCTGGTAGTGGCAAGACCGTCCGTGTTGCTGTTTTCGCTTCTGGGGATAAAGCTGATGCCGCCAAGGAGGCGGGTGCTGATATTGTCGGGCTGGAAGACTTGGCGGCCCAGATCAAGGGGGGTGACCTGAATTTTGATGTGGTCATTGCTTCTCCTGACACCATGCGTGTTGTCGGTCAGCTGGGGCAGATCCTAGGACCACGTGGCTTGATGCCAAACCCTAAGGTCGGTACGGTTACGCCTGATGTTGTGACTGCTGTCAAGAATGCAAAAGCAGGTCAGGTTCAGTATAGGACTGACCGCGCGGGGATTATTCATGCAACCATTGGCCGCCGTGATTTCTCTGATGAAGCGTTGAAGACTAACTTGGTTGCTATCTTGGATGCGCTGAACAGGGCAAAACCTGCGAGTGCCAAAGGGACTTATATCCGTCGCATTTCCCTGTCCACTACCATG
The DNA here is from genome assembly GCA_051885335.1 of Oxalobacter sp. GTDB lineage: Bacteria > Pseudomonadota > Gammaproteobacteria > Burkholderiales > Burkholderiaceae_D > Oxalobacter. The sequence goes on from JBJEXA010000248.1 coordinate 2,376, forward strand.
GGCATCGGTGTGCGTGTTGATCAGTCCTCAATCAGCGCTTGATATTGAATATTTTCCCTTCTAGGGGATAAAGACTTTGGGCTGTACAGTGGTTTTACTGTGCAGACAGTCAAAGACCGCTGGGCACAGGAACTGTGTTAAAAAAAGAACCCAGCGTAGATGGTGAGCCCAAAAGGTTTTACATTTTCAGGCTTCTGCCTGAAAGAATGTAAACTCCTGATGTTGGTCACCGTGTTGAACCGGTATCGGATTCAGAGATGATGAAGATATCTTTTTTGGAGGTTGACCGTGAGTCTCAATCTGAACGACAAGAAGGCCGTTGTTGCAGAAGTCAGTGCCCAGATCGCTGATGCGCAGACTATTGTGCTGGCTGAATATCGTGGTATCCAGGTTGGTGACATGACGCGTCTGCGTGCATCTGCACGTGAAAACGGCGTTTACATGCGTGTTCTGAAGAATACGCTGGCACGTCGTGCTGTTGAAGGAACTGCTTTCGCGGAGCTCGCTTCTGAAATGAAGGGGCCGTTGGTTTATTCCATCTCCAAGGATGCTGTTGCCGCTGCAAAGGTTGTTCAGGAATTTGCAAAAGGCAACGACAAGCTGGTAATCAAAAGTGGTTGCTATGCAGGGAAGATGCTTGACCAGAGCGCAGTTGTCGCACTGGCAAATATTCCGAGCCGCGAAGTTCTTATTTCTCAGTTGTTGGGCGTTATGTTGGCACCTGTTTCGGGCTTTGCCCGTGCACTGGCTGCTCTGGCAGAAAAGAATGGTGGAGCAGAGGCTGCCTGAGCAAGGTGGTTTTTACAGGTCTGAAATCCCATATTTGAAAATAAACGGATATATTTAGGAGTTTTACATGGCTATTAGCAAAGAAGACATCTTGGAAGCTGTAGGCGCGATGTCTGTAATGGAACTGAATGACCTGGTCAAGGCATTCGAAGAAAAATTCGGCGTTTCCGCTGCTGCTATGGCAGTTGCAGCTGGTCCTGCTGCTGGAGATGGTGCTGCAGCTGCTGAAGAAAAGACTGAATTCACTGTTGTCCTGGCTGAAGTCGGAGACAAGAAGATCAATGTCATCAAGGCAGTTCGCGAAATCACTGGTCTGGGACTGGCTCAGGCAAAAGGTCTGGTTGAAGCTGCACCTAAGCCAATCAAGGAAGACGTCAGCAAGGACGAAGCTGAAGAGCTCAAGAAGAAACTTGAAGCTGCCGGCGCTAAGGTCGAACTTAAATAATTCTGGCTTCGGTCAAGATAAAGCAGTATCAGGGTCACAACTGGTTTGCCTGAGAGGGCAAACTGGTTTTGACTCATTTTTCGCTGATAAGGTGAATATTGTTTATCCAGGAGGATTGACTTTTGTGCTGTGTGAACAGACAGAGCATAAAACTGAATTTTCCATCCTTCAGCCACTCATGGAGTGTCCATGCACTACTCATTCACTGAGAAGAAGCGCATCCGCAAATCTTTTGCAAAGCGCGAAAATGTTCATCAGGTACCTAACCTGCTTGCGACGCAGCTGGAATCTTATGAAAAATTCCTTCAAGCTGATGTCCCTCCAACCAAACGGAAGAATGAAGGTCTGCAATCCGCCTTTACATCAATTTTTCCGATTGTATCCCATAACGGTTTTGCACGCCTGGAGTTTGTTTCTTATGAATTGAAAGAACCGCAATTCAATATGAAAGAATGTCAGCAACGGGGAGTTACGCTGGCGTCTGCACTGCGTGCAAAAATCCGGTTGGTGATCCTGGATAAGGATTCGCCGAACAAACCGGTTGTCAAAGAACTGAAAGAGGAATCCGTCTTTATGGGCGATTTACCTCTGATGACCCCGAATGGTTCTTTTGTCATCAACGGGACAGAACGAGTGATTGTTTCCCAACTGCATCGTTCTCCTGGTGTGTTCTTTGAACATGACAAAGGCAAGACCCATTCTTCTGGCAAACTGCTGTTCTCGGCAAGGATCATTCCTTACCGTGGGTCTTGGCTTGATTTCGAGTTTGATCCCAAGGATGTTCTGTTTTTCCGAATCGACCGCCGTCGTAAGATGCCAGTCACGGTCTTGCTGAAAGCTATCGGTATGACCAATGAGCAGATCCTGGAACAGTTCTTCGAGTTTGATACATTCAAGCTGCGTGACCAGGGTGCCGAAATGGAATTCATCGCTGACCGACTGAGCGGTGAGGTTGCACGTTTCGATATCGTTGATAAAGAAGGCAAGGTGCTTGTCCAGAAAGACAAACGCATCAACAAGAAGAATATCCGTGAAATCCAGAAAGCTGGTCTTGAACGGATTTCTGTGCCGGAAGAATACCTGTATGGCAGGGCGTTGGCGAAAGATGTCATTGATGGCGATACTGGTGAGGTTGTTGCAAAGGCAAACGAAGAAATCACCGATGCTGTCATGGGACGTCTGCGCAAGGCTGGTATCGAAACGATTCAGTCCCTGTACACCAATGAGCTCAATCAGGGACCGTATATTTCCCAGACGCTGAGGATTGATGATACAGCTGACCAGATGGCGGCAAGGATTGCCATCTATCGTATGATGCGCCCGGGCGAACCTCCAACCGAAGAATCTGTTGAGGCGCTGTTCAATGGCCTGTTCTACAGTGAAGAACGTTATGACTTGTCTGCTGTGGGCAGGATGAAATTCAATAGCCGTATCGGTCGTGAAAGCCTGACAGGACCGATGACATTGTCTGATGATGATATTCTGTCGGTCATTCAGATTCTGGTTGACCTGCGTAATGGTAAGGGGGATGTTGACGATATCGACCATCTTGGCAACCGTCGTGTCCGCTGTGTTGGTGAACTGGCTGAGAACCAGTTCCGTGCAGGTCTGGTCCGTGTTGAACGGGCAGTCAAAGAACGTCTGGGGCAGGCTGAATCTGACAATTTGATGCCAAGCGGTTTGATCAATTCCAAGCCGATTTCTGCGGCAATTCGGGAATTCTTTGGTTCTTCCCAGCTATCTCAGTTCATGGACCAGACTAACCCTTTGTCTGAAATCACGCATAAACGCCGTATTTCTGCATTGGGACCAGGTGGCTTGACCCGAGAACGTGCCGGTTTTGAAGTTCGAGACGTTCATCCAACGCATTATGGCCGTGTCTGTCCGATTGAAACACCAGAAGGTCCAAACATTGGTCTGATCAATTCTCTGGCACTGTATGCCCGTCTGAATGAGTACGGTTTTTTGGAGACGCCATACCGTCGGGTCGAGAATTGCAAGGTGACCAATCAGATTGATTATCTGTCGGCGATTGAAGAAGGCAGGTACATCATTGCTCAGGCGAATAGCCGTATTGATGAAAACGGGATGCTGTCTGATGAACTGGTTGCTGCCCGTGAAGCGGGCGAAACGGCACTTGT
>JBJEXA010000249.1:0-5693 GCA_051885335.1 Oxalobacter sp.
AACGGACAGCCGATTGCCTGCATATGCACCCTGATCTGATGGGTTCTGCCAGTTTCCAGACGGCATTTTATCAAGCTCACCGGGCTGCCATTCAAGACACCCATGGCCAGTCGTTGGAAATGTGTCACGGCATGGCGGCCATAACCCGTTGTTGAAACCGCCATCTTGATGCGGTTCTTGGGATGCCTGCCAATCGGTGCACTGATGGTGCCATCAACAGCAGGTTCTCCCCAGACCAGTGCGAAATATTCCCGATGCACGGTCCTTGCCTGCAACTGGCGTACCAGATCCGTCTGTGCCTCAATGGTTTTTGCGACCACCATCAGTCCGGTTGTGTCTTTGTCCAGCCGATGTACAATCCCCGCCCGGGGTACGGATGCACTCTCCGGCAGATGATACAGTAATCCGTTCAGCAGTGTCCCATGCCAGTTACCCGCTGCCGGATGTACAACCAACCCCGCCGGCTTATCCACCACCAACAAGACGTTATCTTCATAGACAATCGGGAAATCCACCGGTTCGGGCATAAAGGATGTTTCCTCATCAGACAGCCTTGGCACAACGACAACCGTTTCAACCCCTGCCATCACCTGTTTCGGTTTTGCGGCCGTCCCATTCACCGTCACATCCCCCTGCTCAATCCATTTCTGGATACGGCTCCGGGAATAGGCTGGCAAACGGCGGGCAATGACCTTGTCCAGCCGTTCACCACCTTCAGACAACGTCAAGACAAACTGGACCGGTCCGTTTTCGGGCAGGAAATCCCCATCATCAGCCACATCCTGTCGGTCGTCCGATACATCCATTTGCGTAATTTCAGTCACTTCTGTTCCTATCCGCTATAATGCGTGGTAAATTTGTTGATTCGCTGCATTCCGCTTTTCTGTTTATACCATGCGCAAGCTTTTAGTCAAACTGTCTGTCATCCTGCTGGCCTGTTCACTCGCCGGCTGTGGACTCTTGCCTGAAAAACTTGATGAAACCCTCAATTGGCCACCCCAGAGATTGTACCGCGAAGCCCGCGAACTCATGCGCAGCGGCGACTATGACAAAGCCATTGAGATGTATGAGAAGCTGGAATCCCGCTACCCGTTCGGTGTCTATGCCCAACAGGCACAGATTGACATGGCTTACGCCTATTACCGTGATGGTGAACAGGCAAAGGCTCTTGCTGCAGTCGAGCGCTTCATCAGGCTTCATCCCAATCATCCGGTACTTGATTACATGCTTTACCTGCATGGTCTGATCAATTTCAATGACAAGGTCGGTTTTTACAACTTCGCATTCAAGCAGGACCTGTCAGAACGGGACCCTCAGGCAGCACAAGACGCTTTTGAAGCTTTCAAAATGCTGGTCAAACGTTTCCCGGACAGCAAATATTCAAAAGACGCCATTTACCGGATGCGTTATCTGCTGTCTGTGATGGCGCGTTATGAAATCCATGTCGCACGCTATTACTATAAGAAAGAGGCCTATCTGGCCGCTGCCAACCGTGCGCAGAAACTCATATCGACTTATCCGGATTCCCCAGAAACCGAAGAAGCACTGCTCATCCTTGCCTCTTCGTACAAGCATCTTGGACTGTTTGACCTCAGTGCCGACACAGAAAGGATTTTCAACCACAACTTCCCGGACAGTACGGCAAAAATCGGGGGAGAACCGGAAAAAAGGCCTTGGTACCTGTTCTGGCTATAATCCAGACACCCACCCGGTTTTACTGACACTGTTTCCTGACAACGCTTTCATGGTTATGACAAAACAATCCGCTGTTGTTCCCTTGTCGACAGGCAGCTCGCTCTTTACGGTTTCTGCGCCATCCGGTGCCGGCAAATCGTCGCTTATTGCATCACTGCTCAAAGCAGACCCTGCACTCAGGCTGTCCATCTCCACCACCACCCGCCAGCCAAGGCCTGGCGAAGAAAATGGCAGGGAATACCATTTCACAACCGTTGAAGCCTTCCGGAAAAGCATTGAGGCCGGAGAGTTCCTTGAACATGCCCTTGTCCATGACAACTATTATGGCACTTCCAAGGTCAAGGTCCTTGAACAGCTTCAGACCGGCAATGATGTCCTGCTCGAAATCGACTGGCAGGGTGCCCTGCAGATCAGGGAACAGTTCCCTGATACTGTCAGCCTGTTCATCCTGCCGCCTTCCATTGCTGAATTGGAAAACCGCCTCAACAAACGTGGTCAGGACGCACCAGAGACCATAAAACGGCGGATTCAGGGTGCTGCACTTGAAATAAGCCATGCATCTGATTTCGATTATGTTATCATCAATAAAGACTTTAACCTGGCACTGAAACAGCTTAGCGCTGTCATCGAATCAGCCCGCTGCAGAACCCATCAGCAGGCGCTGAAAAATCAAGCTCTGTTCACGGAATTCGGCATCGCTTGCCAAGGCTGGTTTCATTAGGACCTGTCAGGTTCAGAAGACTTAACTTTATAGGAAAAAAATGGCACGCATTACAATTGAAGACTGTCTGAAAAAAATACCGAACCGTTTTGAACTGACCCTGTGCGCAACTTACCGTGCACGCCAGCTGTTGCAGGGACATACCCCAAAAGTCGATGCTAAGGATAAAATGACTGTTGTTGCCCTGCGCGAAATCGCAGAAGGGCATATCGGCACTGAAATGCTGAGGAAAGTACCAGGCTGATTGAAAGCCTTTCCCTGCCAGGGCAGACAACATGCACTGGCAGCAGACACACCAGCAGATTTTCAGACTTGAGGGGAGACCATGATGGATACACTGAACACATCCAATGCCGTACAGAACAACATGGTCAATGCAGGAGCGGAAGCCGTTGATCCTCCTGTCAAGAAATTCGAGAGCATCGCACAGATTGTCTCGTCTATTTCCCATCCGAAAGTCGTTACATTCTCACACCTCGCCCGCAGGCTCAAACAATATCTGTCTCCGGCAGATATTGAGAAGGTGCTTGACGCCTTCCGTTTTGCAGATGAGATGCACCTTGGCCAGATCCGGAAATCTGGTGAAGCCTACATCTCACATCCTCTCTGCGTGGCGGAAATCTGCTCAGAATGGAAGCTGGACGCACAAGCCATCTCTGCCGCACTTCTGCATGACGTAGTCGAAGACCAGCACGTTTCCATCAACGAACTGGTAGAACGGTTTGGTCCCTCTGTCGCCGCGATGGTTGACGGCCTCTCAAAACTGGAAAAAATCCAGTTCCAGTCCTGGATGGATGGGCAAGGCGAAAACTTCCGTAAACTGCTGATTGCAATGTCCAAGGACATCAGGGTCATCCTCGTCAAGCTTGCTGACCGCCTGCACAACATGCGCACCCTCAGTTCGATGCGCGATGAGAAACGGCACCGCATTTCCCGTGAAACCATGGAAGTCTATGTGCCGATTGCCCACCGTCTTGGCATGAACAAGCTTTACCGGGAACTGCAGGACCTGGCGTTCCATCATCTTTATCCATTCCGGTACGAAACACTGGCCAAAGCTGTCAATGCTTCCCGGAAAGACCGCCGCCCGCTGTTGGGACAAGTGCATGACGCGGTCAGTGCCGCGTTGGAGAAAAACGGGCTTCATGCAGAACTCTATGGCAGGGAGAAAACCCTGTACAGCATCTTCCGTAAGATGCGCAACAAACACCTCACCTTTGATGAAGTATTCGACATCTATGGTTTCCGCATCGTTGTGGACACCATCCCCCAGTGTTATCTGGCACTTGGCGTGCTTCACAGCATCTACAAACCGATGCCAGGCAAATTTGAAGATTACATTGCAATACCGAAACTCAACAGTTACCAGTCACTGCATACCACGCTGATCGGTCCTTACGGGGCACCGGTTGAGTTCCAGATCCGCACCCATGACATGCACCATATCGCTGAAAGCGGTATTGCCGCCCACTGGCTGTATAAAACCGGAGGGGAAGACCTCAACGAAATCCAACGCCATAGCCTGGGCTGGCTCCAGTCCCTGCTCGACATTCAGCAACAGACCGGCAATGCCACCGAATTCCTCGAACACGTCAAAGTTGACCTCTTCCCTGATTCTGTCTATGTGTTCACACCGAAATCCAAGATCATCGCATTGCCAAGGGTGGCCACCGCACTCGATTTTGCCTACAACATCCATTCCGAAATCGGTGACCATGCGGTCTCCGCCAAGATCAATGGCATGAATGTCCCCCTGCGCACCCAACTGCAGAATGGGGATATTGTCGAAATCATCACTGAACCAGATGCCCGTCCACACCCCCGCTGGTTGGAATTTGTCCGTACCGGCAAAGCCCGTTCCCGTATCCGAAGCTACCTGCGTTCAGTTGATATTGCTGATGCTACGCAAATCGGGAAACGCCTGTTTGAACAGTCCTGCCAGAAAATCCACGTCAAGACAGATGACATTCCGAAGAATATCCTTAACAGGTTTCTGCGGGAAACAGGGGTCAAAAAACTGGAAGACATTTATGTTGACATTGGCACAGGTAAACGTATCGCCATCTTGGTTGCCCGCCGGATTGCCACTCTCATTGCAGAAACCAATGAAAAACCGACAGGGGAACCCCATCAGAACGATACCCCGCCACAGAAAAACGAACCGGTTGTCATTTATGGCAGCGAGGGAATCAATGTCACAATGGCGCCCTGTTGTAAACCGGTTCCCGGTGACAGCATTGTCGGTGAACTCAACGCCACCAAAGGACTTGTCATCCACTGCGAAGACTGCCAGACCGCCAAACGACAATCTGCCAAGGAACCCGAAAAATGGATCAATGTGGACTGGGGTTCCGAACTTGCAGGCAAACGCTTCGACTGTCAGTTCAATGTCCAGGTTGTTGAAGAACAGGGCGTGCTTGCCCGTGTCACCGGCGAAATCAGCAACGCTGAGGTCAACATCACCGCAGTCCAGATTGAAATGCAGGGGCCATTCACCCTGTTCAAGTTCACCATCCAGGTTGAAGACCGCAACCATCTGGCCAGCCTGATACGCCGTGTCCGCCATGTGCATGGCGTCAAACGGGTTGGCAGGGATCAACTGACAACCTGATGGAGTTGCCTAACCACAGATTTCAAAAGTCTCATCAGACAAGATGGTTCCTGACAGGTTTCAGCCATCAGAGGGCTGGATTGGCATGAGCGCCTTTCAATTCATTCAGGATCGCCCTGCCAACATAATCATTCAGGGATAGTCCATTACGGTAAGCCGTCATCACTGCCTGACGGTGAACATCAGGGGAAATGCGGATATTGAAAGAACCTTTATAGGACTTGTTGGGACTACGCCCAAGCTGTTCACAGGTTTCCAGATAGTCATCCACGGCTGCTTCAAATTCTTTCTGGATACTTTTAATATCGGCAGCCTCATAAGTGACAAGGTCGTTGATGAACAGGATTTTTCCACGGCAGACATGCCGTTCCAGATCAATTTCAACCGAACCTTCATAACCTTTGTATTTCACTGTAACCATCTTGTACTCCTGCTCAATCAAACCGGACTCTGTCAGTTTTTCGCAGACTGAGGTTTAGTTTCCTATCTCACCCCATAAAGCTACAATAGCAATCTTGAATGGGTAACGAAAAGCGAGGTTGTAGTTTCCTATCTCACCCCATAAAGCTACAATTAAAACAACATCTTTTTGGGTCATTTCTTGGTTGTAGTTTCCTATCTCACCCCATAAAGCTACAATAGTGATGGTTGGATTGAACAGGGGGG
>JBJEXA010000250.1:0-5671 GCA_051885335.1 Oxalobacter sp.
ATGCCGTCAGCAGCAGGAACCCACCGAGGAGACCAGAGCACCCGTGCTCTGGCTCAGTAGGAATCGCCTTCTTTAGAGAGACGAGGATGTCAATTGCGAAGGCTTCTGGTACGGCCTGTTGAAGCGGCTTTCTTTTGAATAGTGGCTTTGTACAACGGCATGACCTCAGGCAGATGGGCCTGCAAGTTCTCAATGCGTTTCGCATCCGAAGGATGGGTCGAGAGAATATCCGAAGAATTGCTGCTGCCTTTCAGCTTCTCCATCTTTCGCCAGACATTGACCGCTTCTTCCGGGTTATAACCTGCCCGTGCCATCAGTTCCATTCCCATCGTGTCTGCTTCAGTTTCCATGGAACGGGAGAATGGCAATGAAAACAACACATTATTCATTCCACTGGCGAGTTGCGAAGAGCCGATGAAAGAGCCCAGGATGGCTGTCGGAATACTGGTTGCAACCTGCTGGGAAGCCTGTTCACGGGAATGCTCACGCAAAGCATGGCAGATTTCATGGCCAATGACTGCCGCCAGTTCACCGTCAGTCAGATTCAGGGATTTAATCAACCCGGTATAGACGGCAATCTTGCCACCTGGCATACAGAAAGCGTTAACTGTATTGGAAGAAAGGACATTGACCTCCCATTTCCAGCGCAACGCGTCCTTCCGGAAGACGCCGACCTGGTTGATCAGGCGTTTCGAGATATTGACAACCCGATTAGTGTAAGAACGGTTCGTATTCAGTGCGTTGGCTTGCCTTGCTTTTGTCAATAATGAACGGTAAGCCTGGTCGGAGGCCTGGTTCATTTCATCAGAGGAGACAATCATCAGCTGGCTGCGGTCGGAGCCGGTGGCTCCGCCCATCGTTGTTGTCTGGCAGCCACAAAGCGCGGCCAGACAGGCAGCGGCAAGGGCGGATCGGGTAAACCATTTCTTCATTGCTGTTTCCTTTCCATCAGTCATCAGCCACGGTTCTGAATGGCTGCCTCATAAAGAGGTTTCACGGTTGGCAGAGCCTTTTCCAGGTTGGTGATACGGGTCTGGTCAGATGGATGTGTGGACAGGAACTGCGGCGGCGCACCCTTCTGGATATTTGCCATCTTCCGCCAGACATTCGGGGCTGCTTCTGGGTTGAAGCCAGCCCGTGCCATCAATTCCAGTCCCATGATGTCCGATTCAGTTTCCATCGTCCGGGAGTAAGGCAGGCTGAAAAGATACTGCGAAATCAAAGCCGCCATCCCCTGCTGGATCTGGCTGCCGGTTGCGATGCCGACCAGTGTTATGGCACCTTGCTGCAGGAGCTGCTGGGAAACCTTTTCCCGGCTGTGTTCACGCAAAGCATGGGCAATCTCATGGCCGATGACAGCGGCCAACTCATCATCCGTCAGATTCAGTTTCTTGATGATGCCTGAGAATACAGCGATCTTACCGCCTGGCATACAGAAAGCATTGACCTCATCGCTCTTGATGGTGTTCACTTCCCATTTCCAGGTTATCGCATCCGGACGGAAAACACTGACCTGATTGGCAAGCTGCTGGGTAATGGCAAGCACCCGTTTTGCATCAGGACTGGTTGTATCCAGCCGCCTTGCCCGCTGTGCCTTGATAAGCGTCTGACGGTAAGCCTGGGCAGACTGTTGGTTCACCGTATCAGCAGGTACCAGCAACAGCTGCTTGCGGGTTGTCTTGGTCGCACCGGACTCTGTCGAACTCTGGCAACCGGTCACCAGCAAAGAAAGGGCAGCAAGCACCGCCACAAGCATTCTTTTCATGTGGCTCTCCCGAAAAAACAGTCGAATCGGAAATAATTGTAACAGATGAACGGAAAAACAAACCCTGTTTCAGGAATGTCCAGGGCGCCGTCAACCCATTTCCCGTTTGGTGGCATAATGTAAAGATAATTGAATGCCATAAAGAGGACTTTTCAATGAAACTGTATTACACACCTGGAGCATGCTCGCTTTCCCCGCATATCGTCCTGCTTGAAACAGGACTGCCGTTTGAACTGGAAACCGTTGACTTGGCAACCAAAGAAACCGGAAAGGGCGAAGATTACTACCTGATCAACACCAAAGGGGCTGTACCGGCATTGCAGCTGGATGACGGAGCTATTTTGACCGAAGGGGCCGTTATTATCCAGTACCTTGCCGACCAGGCGCCTGAAAAAGGCCTGATTCCAGCGGTAGGGACATTGGAACGTTACCGGGTTCAGGAATGGCTGAATTTCATTGCCATGGATTTTCAGAAAAACTTCCTGCCTGTCTTCAGACCGGATTTCGCTGCCAGCAAAGAGGCTGCTGTTAAACTGCTGCAAAAACAGTGTGACTATCTGGACCGTCAGTTGGTTGGCAAAGACTGGCTGATGGGAGACCGTTTCACAGTTGCTGACATCTACCTGTTCGTCATCACCTCGTGGCTTAAATATGCCGGGATTGATATTGGACAATGGAAACTGCTGGCTGCTTGGCAGGAACGGGTCGCCGCCCGTCCTGCCGTTCAGAAGGCATTGGCAGAAGAAGGAGTGAAATAGTCTCATAATGCTGGGAAAATGTTGCCGTCGCCGATGTTACTGCGGCAGAAACTGGCGCGGAGGTCTTTCTGTCAGTATTCAAGCACAAGAGAGAATCAAAAAGCAGGAGAAAAACTCTTCTGCCAGTACTTTGACCGAATTACCGGGTCTGCGTTGTCCCCCTGATTCTGGAAAAACAGCGGTATCACATGGGATGACAGCTGGCTTTACAGGACCACAGGATATGCAAGCTGTTGTGACGGATTGCATATCTCGGAAGCGTTCTTAGTCAAATTAGAACTTGTGGGTGATACCTATCTGGACAGCATTCCCATCGTCATGTTCCAGACCGACATTGGAATTACCTTCTCATTCGGTGTCTTTCATATGACCGTCTGCCAGTTCAAAGCGTTTTTTCATTCTATTCTTTTGGGAAGTCAATCTGCAGATAGGCCAGGAACCGCTGTTTCAGAGGAAGGCCGATCTTTCAAACGTTCAGAAAGAGGATGGCAGGCATGCTTTAAAGGGATTTTTTGACTAACGCTTAATTTACCTTTCGCTCTTCTGTTTATCAAGGAAAATCTATAAAAGTTTAAAAAAAGTTGCAATTTAATAGCAGATCAAGGGAAGAACAGAAATATTTGCTTTCAGGAAGCAGATCTGTTTCAGACTGAATGACGGCGCAGGGTTTGAATACAGTTTCTGACCAGCCCTGGACCCGAATAAATCATACCGGTCAAGACTTGGACCAGTGATGCCCCGGCATCGATTTTTTCCTGGGCATCTTCACCAGAAAGAATGCCGCCGACCCCGATGATTGGAATGGCATCGCCCAGTACTTCCTTCAGCTTGCGGATAACATGGGTTGAAGCATCTTTCACCGGTGCACCGGAAAGCCCACCGGTTTCCAGTCCATGTTTCAGATGTTTCACAGCTTCACGGGAAATGGTCGTGTTGGTGGCAATAACCCCGTCAATCTGATGGCGGAGCAGGGCATCCGCAATATGGGTAGTCTGCTCATCATCAATATCAGGGGCAATCTTCAATGCCAGCGGAACATAACGGGCATGTTGTTGGGTCAGCCGTTCACGAACATCCGTCAGCTGCTTCAGCAGATTGTCCAGTTCTGATTCCCCTTGAAGCTGACGCAGGTTCTTTGTGTTCGGAGACGAAATGTTAATGGCAATATAGTCTGCCACTGGATAGACCTTCTCCAGGCAGATCAGATAATCATCCACGGCTCTCTCAATCGGTGTCACCGCATTCTTGCCGATGTTCAGGCCCAGAATGCCTTTCTTCTGTTGGTAGAAACGGGAATTTTTCACATTCTCGACCAACACATCCACACCATCGTTGTTGAAGCCCATCCGGTTGATCAACCCCTCCACATCCCGCAGACGGAACATGCGGGGTTTCGGATTGCCAGGCTGTGGACGGGGAGTCACCGTGCCCAGTTCCAGAAAACCGAAGCCCAAGGATGCCAACCCGTCAATGCAGGAACCGTTTTTATCCAGACCGGCAGCAAGACCGACAGGGTTGGGAAAATCCAGCCCCATTACCTTTCGGGGTAACGGGTCAATGGCAGGTGCCAATGCGGTCAGTCCCAGTTTCGCGGCTGTCCGCATTGAAGACAGCGTGAACAGATGGGCGTTTTCCGGATCCATTGCAAACAGGCATGGGCGGATGATGGGATAAGCGAAATCAGGAATCATTGGTTTTCTGTTCTCTGGGTTCCGGTTGCCTGTTGGTTCAAGCGGTTAACAACAGCAACAGCCCCAACAGGGACAATATGCTGTTCATCAGCTTTATTGTAACGTAAGCGTCAGCAGGTTTTCTGGAAAAATCTGTTGGAATCTGACAACAGCATCGCCATGACCAGCCAGCTTGGTCGGCAGGTCATTTGATGATTTTGTTTTTCTTGGCAAACTTTTCAACTGCTTCGCCAAGCTCCGTCTCATTCCAGCCGACAATCACATCAGCAGCCCGTTTTTCCTTATAAGACGTGAATTTCGGGTCAGCCGCCTGAATCAGGATCAGGGGAACTTTCAGCTTGCGGGCAGCATCAAATTCGATATTCGTCCAACGTTTATATTCCTCATAGACGCCTGCCAGCAGGACCACACAGCAACATTCATTCATCTGGGTCTCGATGGCATCAATCAACGCTTTGTTTGAACGGAGGAACTGCACCGGGTCATCCTTGGAGACACTGCGGAACTCATACTGGAAATCAGTACCGCTCTTTCTGGCATAGTCTGCCATCAGGCTGTTGATACGTTCCATGCCGTCTTCAATCGACCAGACATGACATAGGAAAATCGGGTAGGTTGCCATAACAGAAAACTCCTTAACGGGACAAATCAATCGTATGCACGCCAAAGCCGCCACGCCCAAGGATACCTGTTTTCAGGTCTTCAAAAAAGAGCTTGAGGGCATGGGTGATGGTTGAGAAAGCCAGTCTGTCCCAAGGAATCTCTGTTTCCGTGAACAGGCGGACCTCCCGGCTTTCTTCTCCAGGGGCAAAGCGGGCTTCTTTCATATCTGCCAGATAAAACAGATGCACCTGCTGAAAAACCGCCAGGTTCATCAGGGCGAAAAGTCCTTTGACCGAGACATCCGCAGAGGCTTCTTCCAGCGTTTCACGGACAGCCGCCTGTTCAGTCGTTTCGTTGATTTCCATGAAACCGCCTGGCAGCGTCCAGTAATTGTCCCGGGGATCAATGGCACGCAGGCACAGTAGAACTTCTGTCCCCCTTGATGTCTTGATATAAGGGATGGTGCAGACCACGATTTTGGGATTTTCGTAATGGATGGTACCACAGGTATGGCAGACATCCCGAAGACGGTTGTCTAAAGGCGGGACTGCCCGTATCAAGGGTTTGCCGCAGTTGGAACAGAAATGTATGGCCATGAGGAAAATCAATCAAACAGGGCAAATGAAAGCCTGGCTGCTATTCTAGTCCAATAGCGTGGGAAATAGGCGAATTTTCCATGATGGGAAGCTAAACCAGGTGCATTCATGTTTGTCATCAGACGGAACCGATTTTAAAACGGCGTAGACGGTTGAAACTGGCGGTAAAGCCAGCTATAATAATACTTTGCAGACGCGGGGTGGAGCAGTCTGGCAGCTCGTCGGGCTCATAACCCGAAGGTCGTAGGTTCAAATCCT
>JBJEXA010000251.1:0-22164 GCA_051885335.1 Oxalobacter sp.
TGTGAGAAACAATAAAATCTAGAGGAATGTCAGGAAATAAATCATCATGCTTAACGGCCAACAGCCATAAGGATTTTCTGCATGGTGCTGTCAATATAGGCAAAAGCAGAAAATTCTCTGTCATAGGCTTTCGTCTCGGTGATACTGGATGCCACCTATATCTTATGAAAGATGGGCTATAGGGCCACATACAGAATCAACGATGAATGAGCCATTGAAGCGCGTTCATCTGCCGGATGCCGTTGTATTCAGTCTCTGGGTCGTTGTCAAGCGTGAGCAGGTATTTGGGATAATGGTCATGGATTTTCTGAAGAGGGCGGAGTTCCCGCTCAAGGGTTGACTCGTCACGGACAGTGGCTGAAACCTGGAAATAGGCTGTGCCCTGTTCGTTCTCTGTCACAAAATCAACCTCAAGGTCATCTATTTGCCGATATAGACCCGATATCCTCTGCGTCTGAGTTCCAGATAGATGATGTTCTCAAGGATATGCCCAGCAGACATTGATTTTGCGCCGAGTAGGGCACGGCGGAGTCCGATGTCCACAGCATAATATTTTTCCAATGTCTTCAGCAGCTGCTTGCCTCTGATGTCATAACGTTCTGCCCTGTAAAGGACGAAACTTTCCTCAAGGGACTTTACATACCGTTCAACCGTTTTGGTATCGGCTTTCTTCCCCGAGGATGTCAGGGAGACAGCGGTTTTCCGACAGGATATGCGGGAGCCGATGCTGTCTAAGAGGAAACGGGTTATGCTTTCCAGCAGTCTGGCATCATTGAATTTTTTTCTGCTGATGATATCTTTCACGATGATAGTGTTGTAGAGACCATTCAGGTATTCCTGTATCTGCTGATCCCTGTAATGGAACTCTATGGCAAACGGGAAGGAAGTGGTTTCGATGTATTGCCGGTACCTGTCTTCAAGTGGTTGATGGTTTTCGCTGTCAGCACTGAGGTATTCAGTAAAGGACAGAGGCATCATGGCAATCTCAACGTACCGTCCTGTCAGTAATGTCGCCAGTTCCCCTGAAAGCAGGTTGGCGTTTGATCCTGTAATATATATGTCAATGTCACTGTTGAGGAACAGGCTGTTGATGACCTGCTGGAAATTGTCCACCTGTTGGATTTCATCAAAGAAAAGATAAGTCTTCCTGCCTGAGACTAGAAGGGATTTGACATGGTTGTGCAGTGCCTTCAGGTCTTTGAGATGTGCAACCTCAAAATCTTCGAAATTGACGCTGATGATTTGGTCTGCCTGTATACCTTGGTCTAACAGGTAGTCCCGGAATTGTGACAGTTTTTTAGTAGGTTTCCTGAATCGGTTGACAGGTTTCCTGGATATGACTGAAATGGTTTCAGATTTGGCGTTTATTTCTTCTTCGCATGGGGATGGGCAGCGTCATAGACCTGCGCGAGATGCTGGAAGTCGAGAGAGGTGTAGATTTGTGTCGAGGCGATGGATGCGTGTCCGAGTATTTCCTGGACGGCACGCAGGTCACCGGATGATTGCAGGATATGGGAGGCGAATGAGTGGCGGAGCATATGCGGATGCACTTTCATCGGCAGTCCCAGTTGTTCTGCATGGGCTTTCAGCCGTAGCTGCACCATACGGGGGGACATCCGTCTGCCACGGGTATTGAGGAACAGTGCATATTGATTGTCAAGCTGGCTATCGGGTTTCAGCAGGGTATGGCGTATTGCCAGCCATTTCCTGAGTGCTGCAATGGCAGCCTCTCCAATAGGGACAGTACGGGTTTTGCTGCCTTTGCCAGTAACGGTGATTTCTTTTTCATCCAGATTCAGCCAACCGATGGATTGATGGTTGGGGTGATGGGCAGCATGGATATCCAGCCCTGTCAGTTCAGAGACACGCAGACCACTGGAATAGAGCAGTTCGAACATGGCGTGATCACAGAGGCGCATTGCAGGGTGTTCAGTTTGTTTGGCCTGTTCTGCTTTGGATGCTGAGGCAACCAACCGTACTGCGTCATCGACTGTCAGGGCTTTCGGCAACGGCTTGCTTTTCTTGGGGGCATGGATGCCTTCAGTCGGGTTGACTGCAATGATGGATTGCTCCAGAAGCCAGTGGTAAAACCCCCGCCATGCGGATAGTTTACGGCTGATGGAGCGGGGATTTAGTTCCTGGCTGTGCAGAGTGGCAGAAAAACGGCGGATGTCTGTTTCCCTGAGTTGCGCCAGCAGAGTGCCATTTGCCAGTGCCAGCAGTTGTTCCAGGTCACGGCGGTAGTTCTCAACGGTGTGGTCAGACAGTTTGCGTTGCCCGACAAGCATGTCGAGGTAACTGTCTATTTGTTCTAAGTCTTGGCTTTGTGATTGCATGATCCGCTAAGCATTAGAAGGGAAATCATTGCCTGCATTGTAACAAAGACCAGAAATATCAAGGGAGCAATAGCCTACTTCACAATTTTCCTGCTTCCTACTTTATAAATTTCCTTGTTTCTACTTTACAATTTCCCTTATTTCTACGTTACAAATTTTATGGAAAAGCAGGGATTCATGCCTGTGTCAGCCAGATTATGACTGTTTACGTTATCGGTGATGTCCACGGTTGTCTGAAGCAGTTGGATCAGCTGCTTGCCATCATTGAACGGGAAACGCCAGATGCCAGACTGCTGTTTACGGGGGATATCATCAACCGGGGACCGGATTCCCTGGGGGTATTGCGCCGTATCATGGCGATGGGAGACAGGGCGCAGATGGTGCTGGGCAACCATGACCTGCATCTGTTGGGGATTGCCGCTGGTATCCGTAAGATGAAGCCTGGCGATACGGTGAAGCCGATTTTCGATGCGCCTGACTGTGCAGAATTGTTGGATTGGTTCCGCAGCCGTCCGATGGCGTATCCTGTCGGTGACGATGGCATTTTGGTTCATGCGGGACTGTTGCCGCAATGGACACGCAAGAAAGCACTTGCACTGGCTGATGAATTGCAGTCAGTGCTCCGTAGCGGCAAATGGCAGGTATTGATGGCAGATATGTATGGGAACAAGCCGGATCAATGGGCTGATGATCTTCAGGGAATGGACCGGCTGCGTTGCATCATCAACAGTTTTACCCGTCTGCGTTTCTGTTCTGCCAAGGGCAGGATGGAGTTTGATGCCAAGCTGGGACCGGAAACTGCGCCAAAGGGGTACATGCCTTGGTTTGATGTGCCAGGCAGGAAATCCAAAGGCAGTCTGGTTATTTTCGGGCATTGGTCAACGTTGGGACTGCTCAATCGTCCGAATCTGCTGGCAGTAGATACGGGCTGTCTATGGGGAGGGGCTTTGACTGCAGTCAGGTTGGATGACCGTGCGGTGTTTCAGGTCAAGTCTTCCGGTTACCGGGTTCCCGGTGTTTGAGGTGTTGGTATAGCTGCTATTGCGGTTGCAATGGCTGTTTGTGTTTCTTGTGCCAGTTCGCGGCGGTTTTTGCCTTCGGAATTGATGATGGGCAGCACGGTCAGTTCAGCGGTGATGCCATCAGTGCTGAAAATCTGTTTGATGCTTTCCTGCATACTCATATCGCCAGTGAAATCCACAGCATCGGCATAAGTGCCGTCTGGCATCAGATAACGGATGGCAAAGGGTTGGATAGGCAGGTTGACTTGGATAGCTCCTTCAAACAGGTTCGGATGAAAAGGGAGCATATCGCCTTGTTTTGCCGTGGTACCTTCCGGGAAAAAGATGCAGCGTTTTTCTGCGTTCAGGTTGCCAACCAGTTTACCGAGTATCTGCATGAGGTTTCTGCCACTGGAGCGGTCCAGATACAGGGTACCGACTTTCCTGCCGAGATAGCCTATGACTGGCCAACTGGCCATCGTGGATTTGGCGATGAAGTGTCCATTTAAATGGGCATAGATCAGAAAGATGTCGAGCCATGAGATATGGTTGGCGACGATCAGTGAACGTGCTGCAATCCGTTCAGGATGGTTGATTTGCATTTTCACGCCAGCAATTGCCATCAGTTTGTTCGACCATCGCCTGACATAGCGGTCTTTGGCGGCCTGACTGATGAAAGGATAAACCACACCGCAGTAAAGCACTGCGGCGAGGGCATGAAAGACCAAACGGATTGTCCGGAATAAGCTGCGCATGGCTGGATGGTTGCCAGTCAGGTATCAGCGTTCGAAGACAGGCTGTCCATCCACGATGGTCATGCGGATACGGCCAGGAATTTCACGCCCCAGGAATGGGGTATGGCGTCCCTGGCTGATGAGACTGCCTGCTTGTACGGTCCAGGAAGCTTTGGGGTCAAAGATGCAGATGTCTGCTGCTTCGCCGGCATCCAGTGTGCCGCAGGGTAAGTTCAGGATGCGTGCCGGTTCACTGGTGATTTTGGCAATGGCAGCAGGCAGGGCGCCTTCTCCGCCATGTTCCTGCGCCCATTTCAGGGTCAATGACAAAAGCAGTTCCAGACCGGTTGCACCGGGAGCGGCTTCACCGAATGGCAGGAGCTTTTCATCATCATCTGTGGGGGTGTGGTCTGAACAGATCGCATCAATGGTGCCATCTTGAAGACCAACAGTGATGGCATCACGGTCTTGACTGGAACGTAGGGGTGGCACTAAACGGGCGTTTGAATCGAAGAAGTCGATGTCTGCATCGGTCAGGTGCAGATGATGGATACCGGCATCTGCAGTTACCGGCAGGCCTTCTGCCTTGGCTTGGCGGACGAGGTCGATACCGGCCGCACTGGACAGACGGCACAGGTGGACACGGGCACCGGTTACGCGCATCAGTTCAAAGATGATATGCAGGCTGATGGTTTCAGCAATGACGGGGATGCCGGAAAGTCCCAATCTTGCTGATAAGGGACCAGAATGCGCCATGCCGTTTTTGCCGAGCGAGGGATCCTGTGGCTGCAGCCAGATGCAGTAGTCGAAGGATTTTGCATACTGCATGACGCGCAGCAGCATTTCTGTATCAGGTATTGGCGCGTTGGCATTGGAGAAGCCAACACAGCCTGCATCGGTCAGTTCGGACATTTCCGTCAGTTTTTCGCCTTGCAGCCCAATGGTCAATGCGCCCAGTGGGTAGATATGTGCCTTGTTTTGGGTGGATGCACGGTATTTCAGCATTTCCACCAGACCGGGTTCATCCAATACGGGTTCCGTGTCAGGTGGGCAGACCAATGAGGTCACACCGCCGGCCAGTGCTGCATCCAATTCAGATTTCAGGAAAGACCGGTGTTCGTCGCCTGGCTCACGCAGGCGGGCACCCAGGTCAACGAAACCTGGGGTGACGACCAGACCGGTTGCATCGACAATACGGTCAGGTATGAAGTCCAACTCAGCATCATCTGTGAAGATGGCTGCGATTTTTCCATCTTCAACTGCCAGGTTGCAGATGCGGTCAATATTGTTGGCAGGGTCGATGACACGGCCGTTTTTAATCAGTAGTTTCATAAGATCATCTCCAGCAGTCGTCAGTCATCAATTGCCAGCCAGAATGCTCATGACAGCCATTCTGACAGCGATACCGAAAGTCACCTGGGACAGGATGACAGCCTGTGAACCATCCGCAACCGCAGAATCGATTTCCACGCCCCGGTTGATAGGACCAGCGTGCATGACAATCGCATCCGGTTTGGCAAGTGCCAGCCGTTCTGCCGTCAGGCCATAGCTCTTGAAGAATTCCTGGGTGGTCGGCAGGAGAGCGCTGTTGATGCGTTCGTTCTGGACACGCAGCATGATGATGACGTCGACATCTTTCAGTCCTTCATCCATGTTGGTGAATTGGCGTACGCCCAATTCAGACAGCCCGGATGCCAGCAGGGTGGCGGGACCGATGGTCCGGATTTCCGGAACACCCAATGTCTTCAGCGCATGGATGTCAGAACGGGCAACACGGCTGTGCACCACATCCCCGACAATCGCGACTTTCAGGTTGCTGAAGTCTTTTTTGTAATGGCGGATGGTGTACATGTCCAACAGCCCCTGGGTCGGATGGGCATGGCGGCCATCTCCGGCATTGACCACATGCAGGTGGTTGCGTTTATGGTCGTTGATATGCTTGGCAATCAGGAAAGGTGCGCCGGATTGGGCATGACGGACGACAAACATATCGGCGTTCATCGAAGTCAGGTTGTCAACCGTATCCAGCAGGGTTTCTCCCTTGCTGGTGGAAGATGCGGCAATGTTCAGGTTGATGACATCCGCAGAAAGGCGTTTGGCAGCAATCTCAAATGTCGTACGGGTGCGGGTAGAATTTTCAAAGAACAGGTTGAAAACACTTTTGCCCCGTAGCAAAGGGACTTTTTTCACTTCACGGTCAGAGATGCTGACAAAGGAAGTGGCTGTGTCAAGGATATGAAGGATGATGTCTTTAGGCAGATCACGCAGTGCCAACAGGTGCTGCAGTTCGCCGTTACTGTTCAATTGAGGATTAAGCATTTTCCACCGTCAGAAAGAAAGATTTATCATCGGCTTGATGCAGAACCAGCATTTCATGCCGGTCTGCTGAAACGGTCGCTGCAACAAAATCTGCCGCAATCGGCAGTTGCCTGCCGCCCCGATCAATCAAGGCTGCCAGCATGATGCTGGCAGGCCGTCCATAGTCGAACAGCTCATTAATGGCAGCACGGGTTGTACGACCTGTGTAGAGTACATCATCAATCAACAGGATGGTTGCGCCATCCACATCAAAAGGAATCTGAGTGGGTTTCACTTCAGCAGGAAGCCCTTTTTCTGCATAGTCATCCCGGTAAAAGGACACATCAATGAAGCCAGGTGGGGTGGTAAGCCCCAGATCGGATGCCATCCGTTCAGCAAGCCATGCGCCACCGGAACGGATGCCGACGATTGCAACATGGTCAATGCCTTGGATGGCTTTGCGGATTGCTGCGGTCAGGTCTTGATACAGTTTTTCCGCATTGAGTTCGGAAACAGAAGGTTTCATGGAAACGGTTGACTCCTGTAAGTGATTGAGAATTTCAGAGGGAACCTGCATGAAATATTTTCGGTCAGACCTTTTGGCAGGGAGATGCCAGGCAATCTGTGCAGGATACACCCATACAGTATTGATTTTAGCAGACCTGTCTCTGGGTGATGCAGAAAAATGGGTAGGGAGAAGAGGGAGGTTATGCTGCCAACAGCAGCATCTTGTCATGAGGCAGCTGATATCTTTTCGTCAAAGTACTGTTGCAGGATTAGTGCGGCTGCATGGGCATCATCTTCTTCGCCACGTTTGAAATTCAGGACAGTGGAGGAGTACCGTTCATCAATATGAACGGTCTCGATACCGAAACGGCCTTTCAACCGATTGGCGAAACGGCGGCAATGGGCAGTCATTTCATGTTCTGTACCATCCGGGTAGCGGGGCAGGCCGACGACTGCCAGGGCAGGTTGCCATTCATCCAACAGGACCTTGATAGCAGCGAATTTACGGTCATTGGCTTCTTCATGGATGATGGTCAGCGGACGGGCTGAAGACGATAGGGTATTGCCGATGGCAACCCCGATTTTCTTCATGCCAAAATCAAAACCGATGATGACTTTCGGCTGACTGTCCATGGCAGGCTCCACAAGGTGTTTTATTGCAGGGTCGGTCGGTCATTGGAGGTCACCAGTACAGCAGGATCAAACCCCAGCTTATGGATGGCTGCATCGTAGCGTTCTTGGAATGGCACTTTGAACAGCATGTCGGTGTCTGCCTTGACCGTCAGCCAGGCATTCCGGCTGATTTCATTTTCCAACTGCCCGGCATCCCAGCCTGCGTATCCAATGGCAACCAGCGAATGCCGGGGACCATTGTTCTTGGCAATCGCTTCCAGAACATCCCGGGAAGAGGTGAAAGCAACCTGGTCAGAAATTTTCAGGGTTGCTGTATATGCCGCATCTGTTGTATGCAGGATAAATCCCCGGTCACTCTGTACTGGGCCACCAAACATGACCGGAACATCGACCTTGGTTTTTGCAACTTCATCAATGGGCAGTTCCTGTTTTTCCAACAGGGTCGTCAGTTTGACATCCATCGGTCTGTTGATGACAATGCCCAATGCCCCAAACTCATTATGTTCGCACAGATAAATAACTGTGCCTCCGAAGACAGGATCAGGGCTTCCCGGCATGGCAATCAGGAAATGGTCAGTAAGGTTCATAGCGGTTATCCGTCAGGTTGGAACAGTTCAACAGTTCAAGAGTTTGCCGTTAGTATTAAATATATCATAAGGGCATTTTTCCTGTATTCAATGCCCCGGTTTCCATCAGCAGAAAATAAACTGCACCAGGAGCATATAGCAGATTGTGCCATCGGCAATGGAAAGCAGCATCTGCCGTTTCCAGAAGTGCAGGCATATGGTCACACCAATTGCAATCAGTTCAGGAACTCTATGGCTGCCTGTCAGAACATCCACTTGTTTCAGACAGTAAATGGATACCGGCATCCCAAAGATGGTGGCAGGCAGAGTTTTGCCAAGGTATTGGATGCCTGCCGGTAACGGGCGTTTTCCAGAAAACAGGATGAAGGTGCAGGAAACGTGTTAATGGTCAGGCTCATCAAGGCTGGGTAGAGGAAGCTGAAGCCCGAAACATGCATATAGATGCCATAGGTCATGCCAAGGAACCTGAATTCTGCAAAAACCGGAATGGTTGAAGGAAAAGCAGTCGTAAAGACCTTGAATACAGGATGATCCCTGTCCTGTCTGTATGGTGTTATTTCCTATTTACGGCTAACAGTATGGGGTATCAATGGCATACCATGAAGGGAAAATCCCTGTTTAGATATGAACAGACTTCTACAAATAAAGGCAAAGCAGGTAAAATACCCGAATCTGCGCTCATGTGGATTTTTGACATGGGTTTTTTCCATCAATTCGACAAAAGTGCTCATAATGTCCATCAAATCAGACAAATGGATACGGCGCATGGCCACAGAACACCAGATGATCGACCCGTTTGAGCCTGGTCAGGTGCGTTTTGTGGATGACCGCAAGATTGTTTCTTATGGTGTCTCTTCTTACGGTTACGATGTCCGTTGTGCCGATGAATTCAAGATTTTCACCAATATCAATAGCAGCATTGTCGATCCGAAGAATTTCGATGAGAAATCTTTCGTGGATTTCAAGGGCGATGTCTGCATCATCCCGCCGAATTCCTTTGCTCTGGCAAGGACGGTTGAGAAATTCCGGATTCCGCGCAATGTGCTGACGGTCTGCCTTGGCAAATCCACCTATGCAAGGTGTGGCATCATTGTGAATGTCACGCCGTTTGAACCGGAATGGGAAGGGTATGTAACTTTGGAGTTCTCCAATACCACGCCTTTGCCAGCCAAGATTTATGCTTGGGAAGGCTGTGCACAGGTACTGTTCTTCGAGAGTGATGAAGAATGCGAGGTTTCCTATAAAGACCGCGGTGGCAAGTATCAGGGACAGACTGGGGTGACTTTGCCCAAGGCGTGATTCTGCCGCAACGGCAATATTCTGAGGCTGAAGATGATTGTCAATTACTTCCGAAAGCTGACGACAAGAAAACGGCAACTCCGTTATGACATCCATCTTGGAATGACGCTTGCATTCATAGCAGGGGCCATGAATGCAGGTGGATTCATTGCTGTACAACAGTACACTTCCCATATGACCGGGATTGTGTCCAATATGGCGGGTGGCATTGCCGTCGGTGATTTCAATTTTTTCTGGGTGAGCCTTGGGGCGATGGTCAGCTTTATTTTCGGTGCAGGACTCACTGAAATGCTGATCAATTACGGGCGTTCACGTGGGATGCGCAGTGAATATGCTCTCCCGCTGATTGTCGAGTCATTGCTTTTCTTGGTTTTCGCCAAATGGGGGCCTTCCCTGCACCATCTCCCCGATTTCTTCATGTCAGTTACGATTGTGATGCTCTGTTTTATGATGGGAATGCATAATTCAGTCATCACGCATATCTCCAAGGCGGTCATCCGTACCACCCATATGACCGGTATTGTCACAGATATCGGTATTGAACTTGGCAAGCTGTTTTACTGGAATCGCCGTGTTGACGTGTCTGACGTCAACTTTGTGAAGGCCAACCGCTTCAAGCTGTATCTGTTATCGGGTCTGCTTTGTATGTTCTTCATTGGTGGAATTGTCGGTGCCTATGGTTTCAAGTTCTATGGATATGTTGTGACTTATCCATTGGCTGCGATACTGTTCTTAACGGCCATCATACCGGTTATGGATGATATCCGTAAGAAATTCCGGTGATTGTCAGGCCAGATTGTAAAAAATCTTTTTAATGGTTGATTCCGTTGCGCCAATACATTAGCGTAACGGAATGTTTTTTTGTGGGGGACTTATGCCAGATACCTTCAGGTTTCCTGTCCGTGTCTATTTTGAGGATACAGATTCAGGGGGTGTTGTCTATTATGCGAATTATCTCAAATTCTATGAACGTACCCGCAGCGAGTGGTTGCGCACACTCGGCATCAGCCAGCAGTCCCTGGCACAGGAACGTCAGATCCTGTTTGTCGTCCGGAACGTCAATGTCAACTACCACCGTTCTGCTGTCTTGGATGATGCCCTGTCTGTTACGCTGGATGTGGCAAAGGTCAGGGGAGCCTCGATAGAGTTTGAGCAGAAAGTCATCCGGGATGCTGATGGGGTGCTCTGTTCTTCCTGCCGGGTTACGATTGTCTGTGTGGACGGCCGGAAGATGAAACCGACAGCATTTCCGAAGGATATCTTGGAAAAATTCCAGACAGCATCTGGTTGCCAAGAATCCTGATAGGAAGCAGGAATAAAAGGAAAGGATAAGGAAACAGGCAAGATTATGCAGACAGCACACAATCTCTCATTTATCGCATTGATTTCCAATGCGTCGCTGATTGTCCAGATCATCATGGCGGGGCTTCTCGCCATCTCACTGTTGAGCTGGGCTTATATCTTCCAGAAGTTTGCTGTATTGCGGAAGGCAAGGCAGCAGACGGTTGCCTTTGAGGAACGCTTCTGGTCAGGAGGTACTTTGCAGGCGATTTACAAGGATGCTGGCAATGGCACATTGGATGGTCCGCTTGCCCGTATCTTCCACGCCGGCATGGGAGAATACCTGAAAGCACGCAATGCGGAAGCAGCCCATAATGTTTCTTTCCTGCTTGACAGTTCCCGCCGTGCGATGCGTGCTGCTTATCAGCGGGAAATGGATGCATTGGAATCCCATCTGTCTTTCTTGGCATCAGCGGGCTCTGTGTCTCCATATGTCGGGTTGTTTGGTACAGTCTGGGGCATTATGAATGCTTTCCGTGGATTAGCGGATGTCCAGCAGGCGACATTGGCGACGGTTGCGCCAGGTATTGCTGAAGCACTGATTGCAACAGCGATCGGGCTGTTTGCGGCGATTCCCGCTGTTGTAGCCTATAACCGTTTTTCCAACGATACGGACCGTCTGGCGGTACGCTTCGAGAACTTCATCGAAGAGTTCTCCAATATTCTCCAGAGACAGTCATAAGGAGCGCCTATGTCTGAACCCATCTTCAGCGGTATGCGTGGCGGACGGCGCAAGCGTCTGCGTTCAGAAATCAATGTGGTGCCTTACATTGATGTCATGCTGGTGCTGCTGGTGATTTTCATGGTCTGCGCACCAATCGCCAATATGGGAACTGTTGATGTTCCGACAGCGGAAAAGACGGCTGCACCGCCAGACAGTTTCATCCAGGTTTCCCTGAGGCCGGATGTCTCGGCGGAAATTGGGGTGCATCGTCCAGACAGGCCTGATGCCGGGTTTCAGAATGTGCCAGACCATGATGCGTTGATGCGCCAGATGCAGGCGCTTCATGCGGCGTATCCGGATTTGCCGGTCTTGATTGCCGCAGACAAGAACATCATTTACAACGAGGTTATCCAAGTGATATCTGATGCCAAGAAACTGGGTATACGCAGGGTTGGGCTGGCAACTCAGTGAGGTGGCATCATGCAGCACGGTATCCTGATTCCCAAAATTCCAAAGCTTTCGGCAGGTTCCCTGGCCTTGGCAGTGGTTGTCCATTGTCTGTTGATTGGTGCACTTTGGTTTGGTGTCAGTTGGCAGCCTAAGCCGGAACAGTTGGTTTCCGCCGAGGTATGGGATGTCAAAGTTCGTGAAGCAGCACCGTTGGCGGCAGGGGAGATGGCGGTGGAATCAGGTTCTCCTGACGCAGGGGAGAAGACAGAAAGCATCAATACCCAGGAATCCATGGAAACAAGGGCGCTGCAGCCTGAGGCAAGACCGGTTCCTGCTAAAGAGGTTTCTTCTCAGGAAAGACCTGATATCGCCCTTGTCCAGGAACGCCGCCGTGCAGAACAGCAGGCGGCAGAGCATGCCCGCCGTGAAGCCGAATTGCGCAGGCAGCTTGCCCAAGCGCAGGCAGATTCCAGACGCCAGGCGGAAGCGAAGAGGCTCAAAGCATTGCTATCAGCAGAGGCGGGGCGTGTTGCTGCAGGTTTTGGTGGTGGTCGTGGTGCTGGCTTGGGTGGTGGTACAGCCCAGGGAACTGGTGGTGGCGGTACTGCCTATGGAAGGACTGGTACTGGTGGAACTGGAACGAATGCCTATGCAACAGGACCCGGGCGGGCAGATGGTGTGTATATCCGTCGGGTTGCTGCGAAAATCAAGTCAAATACCATATACAATGTGTCAACCATATCCGGGAATCCAGCAGTGGTTTATGATGTGGACTTATATCCGGATGGCAGTGTCCGCAGTATCAGGAAGCGCCGTTCATCCGGTGTGACAGGTTTTGACGAAGCGGTCCGTCAGGCTGTTTACCGGTCTGCACCTTATCCACGGGATTCGTCTGGACGGGTGCCTTCATCATTTGTCCTGACACACCGACCGAAAGGCTGAAAGATATGATTCGAATAACCCTCAGGCAACTGAAACAGTATCTGCTTGTCATTGCAGGTTTGGTTTTTGCCAGCAGCGTCATGGCACAGGAAACGCTCAATATCGAGGTTTCCGGTGTCGGTTCTTCCGCAACACCGGTCATGGTTGCCGGGTTTTCCGGGGAAGATGCCGTCAATGTGACCAGGATGATCCGTGCGGATTTGGCACGTACTGGAGCTTTTATCGTGACCGGTGAAGGGGTTTCCCTGCCTGAAGCCACTTCTTATGATGGTGCGAAACAGCAGTCTGCTGGAGCATATGCGGTTGCCGTTGGTTCTGTGAACAGCCTGTCTGGTGGGCAGGTTGAAGTCCGTTACCGGCTGTATGATCTCCGTAAATCCCAGCAGGTTTCTTATCTGTCATTGGTCTCCCCTGCAGAGAAAGTCCGTTACACCGCTCATCGCATTGCCGATGACATCTATCAGAAATTGACCGGTATCCGAGGCATTGCGGGAACCCGTCTTGCCTATGTCGCCAAGGCAGGCAAGGAGTACCGTCTTGAGGTGTCAGATGCTGACGGTGGCGGCAGACAGGTGGCATTGCGCTCCAACGAGCCGATTATTTCCCCATCTTGGTCGCCGGATGGCAGTAAGGTGGCTTATGTTTCCTTTGAAGCGAAGAAGCCGGTCGTCTATATCCAGGACCTGCGTACAGGAGCACGCCATGTTGTTGCCAACTATAAAGGCAACAATTCTGCACCATCTTGGTTTCCAGACGGTTCCCGTATTGCTGTCGCGCTGTCAAAAAATGGCTATACCCAAGTCTATACCGTCAGTGCTAATGGTGGCAACCTGAAACAGGTGACCCATTCAAACAGCATCTGCACGGAACCGCAGGTCACACCTGACGGACAATGGATTTATTTCACCAGTGACCAGAGTGGAGGACCGCAGATTTACAAGGTCAGTACTGCCGGCGGGACTCCCCAGCGCGTGACTTTCAGTGGCAGCTACAACATCAGCCCACGGATTTCACCGGATGGCCGTCATCTGGCCTTCATCTCAAACAGGAATGGTGGCTTCCAGCTGTACCTCAAGAATCTTGGCAACGGGCAGGAGATGAGAATGTCCAACACCTATCGTGATGAATCGCCGAGTTTCTCACCGAATGGCCAGTACATCATGTACTCAACAGATTCCGGGCGCAGTGGCACATTGTCTGTGGTCTCAATTGATGGGTCATTCCGTCAGAAAATTTCAATGAAAGCAACCGATGTCCGTGAACCTTCATGGAGTCCATTTTCGAAATAACCGATATGAAAGGAGCAGTCATGACAGATATCAAAAAACTTGTTGTCATTCTTTCCAGCGCCTTGATGCTGACGGCCTGTGGGTCTTCCGTCAAACTTGATGAAGATGCTTCCAATGACGGTGCATCGATTTATGGTGTCGATGGTACCGGTGCCGGTGCGTATGGTGATGATGCCGAGCTGAATAATCCGAACAGTCCGCTCTACGAAAAAAGCATTTATTTTGACTTTGACAAATATACTGTCAAGGAGGCTTACCGTCCACTTGTCTCCGCCCATTCCAATTACCTGAATACCCATAAGGCAAGGCGGATTGTCATCCAAGGCAATACTGATGAACGGGGTGGACGGGAATACAACCTGGCATTGGGGCAGAAGCGTGCAGAAGCTGTCCGTCGTTCAATGGCGTTGCAGGGTGTTTCCGACAGCCAGATGGAAGCTGTTTCTTTCGGGAAAGAAAAGCCTCGCGCAGAAGGGCACAACGAAGCGGCTTGGTCCCAGAACCGCCGTGCTGACATTGTCTATCAGTAAGCTATGAGAAACCACGTCACCAAGATTGCAGCGGTGGTGCTTGCCTGTTCTGCATGGTTTCCCATGCAGAACGCCCACGCGTTCTTTGAAGACGATGAAGCACGCCGGCATATCCTTGACCTGCGCGAGAAAAAGGCAGACAAGTCCAGCCTGATTGAACTGCAGAGCCAGAATGATACCCTGCGGCAGGAAATCGCTGACCTGCGCGGACAGATTGAAGTGTTGACCCAGAAAGTCACCGAGATGGAATCGAACCAGAAAGACTTTTATGTTGATCTGGATGACCGTCTGAGAAGGCTGGAAGGCAGACCACCTGCCGCTAAGGCAAAACCCGAGGGGGAAGAGGCCGAAGAGGAGAAAGCAGGGGAAGGTCCCAAGGATCCGCCTGGGGCAGACCAGCCTGCAGACCTTTCTGCCAATACAGAAGAAGCGGATTTCAATGTGGCAGAACAAAGGTTCAAGGCCGGTAATTACAAAGGGGCGATTGCTGTCTATAGCCGGTTCGTCCAGAAATATCCGGATTCGCATCGTCTTGGCCATGCGTATTACCAGCTTGGCAATGCCTATTACCTGCAGAAGGACTACAAGAATGCCTACAGGAACCAGAGCATTGTCCTCAAACGTTTTCCCCGTAATCCCATTGCACCTGATGCAATGCTGAATATGGCGACCTGTCAGATTGGCATGAACAATGTTGCCGGAGCGAAAAAGACCTTGACCGACCTGACGAAGAACTATCCTGCATCTAATGCGGCAAAACGGGCGAAAAGCGTCTTAGCCCAACTGTAATTTTTCCTGCCCAAGAAAAAATCCCATTAAGGTCTGAAAACCTTAATGGGATTCTATGGGTTGTCTTGATTTTCAGTCAGTCATCATCACTGAATGACCAGCTGCTGCCGACATCACTGTCGTCGTCACTGAAAGACCAACTGCTTCCTGAATCGCTGTCATCATTACTGTCAAATGACCAGTTGCCGAGGAGACTGCTGCTATCATCATTGGAAGATGCCCAGCTTCCTGTGTTACCGGAATCGTTTTCATCTGTCACCCAGGCAGCACTGTTGTTGCTGTCATCAGAATCGCCAAGGTTGTCCAAGGAACCTAATCCTCCACCAAGTACACCGGATAGCGGGTTGTCATCATTGGAGTCATTGCCCAGGACATTGCCGAATGGTGAACCGTTATCATCTTCGTTACCTAAGATGCCACCAAATGAGCTGTCTGCTTCATCAGGGTAACCAGCACCCGGCATCATCGAAGGGTCAGGCGGCATTTGGTTGCCAGCCTGCGCCTGTCCTTGTCCCATCAATCCTCCCAGGATTGCCTGTGTCGCGATAACGGCTGCACCGGTTTTTACGGCATCGCCGAGCACGGAACCTCCGCGTCCCTGCTGTATCTGGCTGTTGCCGCCTTGATGTATTTGACTGTTGCCCAAGACAGTTTTTCCTTGCTGTGTTTGACCATTGTCCGAAGCAGCATTCCCCTGCTGTGACAAAACAGGAAGTTTGGCGCCACAGGATTGACAGACAGCTTCCTGTACACCAACGACCTTGGCACAGTAAGGACATTGCCTGTTGCCTGCACTCATTGGTCTCTGCTGCTGCGAAGTGTTCATACCGCTTGGTCTACCAGAACTGCCATAGGAACTGTTCTGCGGCATATTCTGATGGGACAGCCG
Organism: Oxalobacter sp.; assembly: GCA_051885335.1. GTDB lineage: Bacteria > Pseudomonadota > Gammaproteobacteria > Burkholderiales > Burkholderiaceae_D > Oxalobacter. The sequence continues at coordinate 16,290 of JBJEXA010000251.1, forward strand.
TGTTTGGTTTGGCTGTTGGGGGCCGTTCTTGTTGCGTTTAACCAGCCAGATAACCCCGACAATGATTAATACGATTATTATCCAACTCATGGAAAACCTCTCAAGATTGATGAAGTGGATTCAGTTTACCAGTAATTCTGGCGGTTGGCGTGGGCAGAACGGCTATTTCAACCATTCATCCAACAGCCATGTTTTGCCTAAAATGCCGCATGTCAGCCGTTCGGATGCCAAGCCGGCCTGTTCCCATAATCTGGGTAGCAGGTAAAGCGGTTCATCCAATGGTTCATCTGACAGTTTGAACGTTCCCCAGTGCATGGCAACGAAGTGCCTGGCTTCCAGCATCTGAAAATATTTCACTGCTTCTGCCGGATCAATATGCTGGGGACTCATGAACCAGCGTGGCGCATAAGCACCAGTCGGCAGCATCGCAACATCAATCCTGCCTTTGAATTTCTCAGCAATCTGCTCAAAACCATCAAACCAGCCTGAATCCCCGGAATGGTAAAGGGTCTTGCCATGATAGGAAATCACATAGCCGCCCCACCAACTGGTATTGATGTCCGCAAGACCCCGGCGGCTCCAGTGTTCAGCAGGGACAAAGGTCACATCAAGACCTTCAACCTGTGCTTCCTGCCACCAGCCCATCTCAATGACTTTCGTCATACCATTGGCACGGAACCATTTTCCCAGTCCTTGGGGAACGACATAGACCGGCGTATTGCCCAACCGTTTCAGGGTTGCAGCATCCATATGGTCACGGTGGTTATGGGTGATGAACACGGCATCAATCCTTGGCATCACTGCCCAGGTCAGTCCAGGCGGTGAATTACGCTTGATGAATCCCAATGATTCCGACATCACTGGGTCAATCAGGAAATTCCTGCCACCGAGCTGTATCAGGAAAGAAGCCTGTCCAATCCAGGTCAGGGTATCGGCAGAACCTGATGCAATCAGTTTGCCGTCATTGGCTTCAAAGGGAACCGGGACACCGGTAGCAGGGGATTTCGGGCGTTTTTCGTTATGCCATCCCATCATCCATTTCAGGGTATCGCCACCTGCCGGTTTGCGGAAACCGCTTTTTAAATTGGTGAAAACCATTCAGAAATTCCTCCGAACGGTATTTTACCTGTAGCGAAAAACTTTCTGAATCAAATGTATTGATCTTAGGAATCTTAAATCTGGATTGAACAAGGGAGAGCCCATGTTGGACAGCTTCTCAGGATAGAGGATCGGGGATTAGTTTTCCGCAATCATTTTCTGGATTTCACGTTCAAAGTCAGAATTGATGCGCTGGGTTTTGTTGAATGCCTTGTATTCTTCTTTGGCTTTGTCGTCAGCTTGTTTCTTAGAGATACGTCCCTTGTTTTCAAGGATCTGGTATTTCCTGAATGCAAGGAACTCATTGATACTGGTTGCAAAGTCTTCCATGGTGAAGATATGTTCACGCTCAATCAGGTCTTCAATGTAATCGAAGTAGCTGGAGACAGAACGTTCCAGTCTGCGGATTTGGTTTTCATCTAGGTAGTTTTTGGCAACAATGACATCAGATTGCAGGACTCTGCCTTCTGGCGCATTCTTCCAAGTGGTCAGTCCCATATGGTCTTTACTGCGGTCTGCCTTACTGTAGATGATTTCTGCGGCAGTCTGTCCTGTGATGGCATAGTGGAATTTGTTCTGCACCATCGCATAGAAGTCATGGGTGATAGCGGCATCTTTGTCATAGTCGATGCTGCATTCCCGGAAAATGTCAGTGATTTTCAGCCAGATGCGGCGTTCGCTTGCCCGAATGGAGCGGACACGTTCGAGCAGTTCATCGAAATAGTCTTTACCGAAGGCAGCCTTGCCCTGTTTCAGGCGTTCGTCATCAAGGACAAAACCTTTTATCATATATTCTTTCAGGACGCTGGTTGCCCAGATACGGAACTGGGTCGCCCGACGTGAATTGACCCGATAGCCGACGGAGATGATGGCATCGAGGTTATAGAATTGAGCGTCTCTTGTTTGCGTTTTGCCTTCAATTGCCCCGTGTTGAGTGGTTCTTTCCATTTTGGAAATAACCACTTTTTCATCAAGTTCTCCTTCAGAAAAAATATTTTTCAGATGCTTGCTGATGGCAGGTGTTTGAACACCAAACAGTTCTGCCATAGCTTTCTGTGACAGCCAGATGGTTTCGTCCTTGATGATGGCATTGATGGAGACATCAGCTTCTGCTGATTGGTAAATCAAAAATTTGAGCTGATCTTTCATAATGGCTTTTCCTTGAAAGGAAATATACTGTGATTCTATACAGTTAGTCTGGAACTGACAAGGAGATTGTTCATGAAGTTTTGGGGATTGTTTGGTTTATTTTTGTAGTGGCATCATCCAATGAAAACCAGATTCATCTCTGGACTGTTGCATTCTGGCATCAGATACCGTTGATTTGAGAACAAAATCTACTGAATAGTCATTCACCGCCATTTTTGCAGGGATATAGACCGCCTGACTTGGCTATAATCCGAATACTCTGGTGCGGCACATCCTTCCGATGTGACGTTAAACGGGAAACACGATGTTTCAGCAAAAGCTGGCAGAACGTGTGCTGCCCCCGCAACGGTAAACAGGCGTTCATTGAACAGACCGTCCAACCACGCCACTGTGCGACAGCATGGGAAGGCGGACGGAGCCTTCAGGACTTTTGTCCTGAGCCTGTAGCCCGGATACCGGCCAGACAAAAGGCTGCACTGCGGACGGGGAATCTCTGCGGGAAAGACAAACCAGCCTGCCTGTTTAAAGACGGGCAGGGTATTCCTGTTTTTCTAGGTTTTCTGTTTCCAGTGCTTTCATAGGTTTGAATCCGGCGGGGATGTCGGATTAATCGAGATGATGGAAAGACAGATGCAATTCAAAAAAACATTCAAACCAGCATTATTGGCAACCATGCTGGTCAGTTGCTTTGCAACAGCAGCCCAGGCACAGGAAGCACAGGCAGAACCTGCCAATGAACAGACGTTAGGACCAGTCGTTGTGACCGCTGCCCGTGTCGAACAGCTTCAGAAAGATGCGATACCTGGCACTATTCTGATTTCCCAAGAAATCCTTCAACAGAAAAAACTGGCAGATTTGCCTTCAATCTTAAGAAGTGAAGTAGGGATTGAGTTTGCTAGAAATGGTGGAGCAGGAACTGGAACTTCTCTTTTTATGCGAGGAACGGAGTCTCGCCATGTCTTATTATTGATTGATGGTATTCCTGTTCAAGACCCATCAACTATTGGAACTGTTGATACTTTATCTCACCTTATGCCTGATCAGATTGATCATATCGAAGTAGTCAAAGGTAATGTATCGTCAATTTATGGTTCTGGTGCGATGGGTGGTGTCATCCAAGTATTTACAAAGAAAGGTACTAACACGCCTCAGGCTAATGCATTTATAGAATATGGTCGTTATGATACCGTCAAGTTTGGCGGTAATTTAACTGGAAAAACGGATTTTGGGACAAGCTATGCTTTTTCTGTAACACGGGCAAAAACTAATGGGTTTTCAGCTAAGGATGTTGGGAAAGACAGTTCAATCAATGGAGATAATGATGGTAACCGTAATATAGGTTTTACAGCAGCATTGTCACATGAAATTAATAGCGACCATGAAATCGGAGCGCGTATTTATTATCATCATGATAAATACGAATATGATAATAATTACAACTATAATGCATGGTCTATGCCTGATCCAGAAGAAAGAAGTAGAGGACGTTCTATCCAGATGACAGCTGCTGTTTATTCTAAAGACAGATTTAATTCGAATTGGGTTTCTACTGTTACTGCCTCGAGAACGGACATAAAACGTGATTCTTGGGAGAATTATAGTGATTATCAAGGGGTTACCGGTTTTGAAAGCGAAGCAAATATGTTCCAATGGAGTAACCAAGTAGCTCTTAATTCTGATTGGACAGTAACGGCTGGTGCTGAATATGGACATGAAAAAGTAAGTACAAATCATAGATCCAATGGTGAGTGGGATTGGAGCACATTTACGTTTGGACCATCTAAATCTGGAGATGGGTATACCCGAGATAAACAGAGCATTTATGCTGGATTATTGGGCAATATTGGAGTGCATCATATCCAAGCGAACATTCGTTACGACCATGTTGAAGATTCGGGTTCAGATTTTACAGGTTATCTTGGTTATGCTTATGACATTACAGATGCTTGGAAAATCTTGGCAAATGTTTCTTCTTCTTTCCAAGCTCCTTCTATGTACCAGATGTATGATGCGACATACGGGAATAAAGGTTTGGAATCTGAAAAATCGAAAGCAGCCGAACTCGGTATTCAATATGCTTCTGGTGACACAACTTTCCGAACTACTGCATTTGAATGGCGTACCCGTGATTTGATTGATTTTGCTTATACTGCAGATCACCCAAATGGTACTTATTTTAATACTGGTAAAGCAAAGAATTATGGCATTGAAATGACTGGTTCGACCAAACTTTGGGGCTTTGACTTGAAAGGCAATGCAACCTGGCAGAATCCAAAGAACCGTGATACCGATAAACAGTTATTGCGCCGTGCAAAACAGATGGCATCGATTGAAGTTGGTAAGACCTGGGGCAAATTCTATGGGGATGTCAACGTGCAGTATACAGGACATCGAAAAGATTCTGACAATATTGATTTAGGTTCTTATACAACTGTCAATTTGGATGCTCGCTATGAAATCAACAAGCATCTGTCCGTTTATGGTCGGGTTGAAAACCTTTTCAACAAAGACTATGAAACTGCCTACGGTTACAATCAAACTGGTGCAGCAGCTTATGTTGGCGTAAACGTCAAGATGTAAAATAACGGGATGACTGACCATCCCGTTCAGGACCTGCCAAGATGACAGACAGCCCGCTTTCATCAGCTTCTTATGCCCAGCAGAAAAGGCGGAAAGCTGGCTGGCTGATCATCCTGCTGTGTTGCACAGTGGCAGGTTTTTTTCTATGCACGGCTGTCGGTTCTGTTTCCATCAGTATCAGCAGTGTCTGGCAGGGCATTCATAGTCAGGTATCAGGCGGTGTGAAAGAAACCGATGCACTGATTGCAGCGATGCGGTTTGAACGTATCGCTGCAGCATTCCTTACTGGGGCTTCCCTGGCATTGGCAGGCTGTCTGATGCAGGCATTGCTGCGGAATCCTTTGGCAGACCCCTATATCCTTGGTGTGTCAGGCGGCGCTTCAGTCGGTGCGATTGCCGTCCTGTTTTTCTCAGCGGCTTTATTGGCAATCAATATTGCAGCCTTGATTGGTGCGGCAGTCATTACGGTCAGCTTGTATCTCCTGTCAAGACGCAGTTTCGGAACCCTTTATGGCACAACACGAATCCTGCTGACTGGCGTGATGCTGGCATTCGGTTGTGGCGCCTTGGTCACGCTCATGCTGACCCTTGCGCCTGCCCATGATTTACGGGGCATGGTTTTCTGGCTGGTTGGTGATCTGTCAGGAACGTCTTTTTCCCTGATGCAGCTTGTTTTATTGGCGGTTACTGTCGGCTGGAGCTGGTATCAGGCCAATGCGATCAATCTTCTGTCACATCAGTCTGATATGGCGGCTGCCTTGGGGGTACCAGTTGCTTCACTTCAGAAAATCTTGTTTGCATTCTCTGCCATTCTGACAGCGGTTGTTGCTGCAGAAGCCGGGTGTATCAGTTTTGTCGGCATGACCGTTCCGCATATCTGCCGGCGTATCTGGGGGGCAGACCACCGCTGGCTGGTTCCCGCATCAACCTTGATGGGCGGCTTGTTCCTCATCATTGCTGATACCGTTGCCCGGAGCGTTGTTTCTCCAATCCCGTTGCCGGTCGGTGCTGTGACTGCCATTATCGGCGCACCGGTTTTCCTGTTCCA
>JBJEXA010000252.1:0-5548 GCA_051885335.1 Oxalobacter sp.
GGAAGGGGGCGTTGGTCTCGGCGGGATGCAATGTGGTCGGCTCGACCTTGGCGAGGGAGGTTGGAAAAGGGGTCTATCTGCACGCCGGACCGGAAGTATCCGTCGCGTCCACAAAGGCGTTTACGGCGCAGGTGAGCGTGCTGTTGATGATGGCCCTGAAGGTGGGCCGCACCCGGCGGCTGTCGCGGGAAGAAGGACTTGGGCTTTGTCGGGAGATTGAGGCGTTGCCGGAGCGCATCTCTGAGGTCTTACAAAACCTTCTGTACTTCCCATTGTTCTTGCCCGTCCGTTTGCCATGAATGGAAATTTCCCTGTCTTGATATCCCGACCAGCTTCTTTAAGGGCTTCTTCCGTTTGCCCGACCCAGGCAATTTCTGGATGGGTATAAACCACCCATGGAATCAGGTTGAAGTCAATTTTGGCGAATTTTCCAGCAATACGCTCAGCGACTGCGATTCCCTCTTCTTCCGCCTTATGCGCCAGCATCGGTCCCCTGACAACATCACCGATTGCCCAGACATTCGGCACATTGGTACGGCACTGCTCATCAACTTTAATGAATCCTTTGATATCCGTTGCCAAGCCAATTGATTCTCCCTGTAAACCATCGGTGTTTGGTATTCTTCCGATTGAAATAAGCAGCTTTTCAAAAAAGGCTTTCTGTGGTTCTCCCTGAGGCGTGTCGTATTGAATTTCCACTCCCTCCACCATTTTCTGGATGGACTGTACTGAAACACCTGTCAGCAGGCCCAGCCCTTGTCTGGCAAACTGTTTCTGGGCTTCTGCTGCAACTTCCCTGTCTGCTCCTGAGAGGATGGCAGGCAATGATTCAAACAGGGTGACTTCTGAACCAAGCCGGCGCCAGACAGAACCCAGTTCCAGCCCAACAACACCTGCCCCGATGACCGCCAGTCTTCTAGGAACCTTGTTCATTGCCAATACCCCAGTATTGGAAAGAATGACGTCTTCATCAAAAGGCAGGTTCTGCCAGCCTCTAGGTTTGGAACCTGTTGCGATGATGAGATGGGTTGCCGCCAGCTGCTGCACCATTTCCGATGCAACGGTCAAACGATAATCAGCTCCTTGTTTGCCTGCAATGGTGGCTTTTCCTGAAATAAAGGTGATCCGGTTCTTCCTGAAAAGCCAGAGGATGCCTTCATTGGTCTGTCTGACGATGGATTCCCGACGTGACTGCATCTTTGCAGTATCCAAATGGGCATTTGTCATATAGATGCCAAAAGCAGGAAAGTCCGTATGCACTTCTTCGTATTTCGCAGATACTTCAAGCAACGCTTTGGAAGGAATGCAACCGACATTGGTACAGGTTCCTCCGGGTGCTGGTTTGCCATCAATCCGCCACTCATCAATACAGACGGTCTTCAGTCCCAATTGTGCGCAGCGGATAGCCGCTGTATATCCGCCAGGCCCCGCTCCAATCACTGCAACATCATATACCTGCTTCATCAGCCTTCCTTTCAAAGGTCAAGCAACAGTTTTGCTGGGTCTTCCAGCGTTTCTTTGATAGTCCGCAATGTCAGTACAGCTTCCCTGCCGTCAATCAGGCGGTGGTCATAAGAAAGGGCCAAGTAATTCATCGGCCGGATGACGATTTCACCATTCTCAACAACAGGGCGTTCTTTGGTCGCATGAACCCCTAAAATGGCAGACTGCGGTGGATTGATGATAGGTGTCGAGAGCATTGATCCGAAAACCCCGCCATTGGAAATGGAGAATGTCCCCCCCGTCAGGTCTTCAAGGGTCAGCTGGTTCTTCTGTGCTTTGTCAGACAGGTCATGAATTTTCTGTTCTATCTCGGCAATGGTCATCAGGTCGGCATCACGCAAAATCGGCACCACCAGCCCACGCGATGAGCTGACAGCAATCCCAATATCGAAATAACCATGATAGACGATGTCATTACCATCAATCGAAGCATTGACAATAGGATACCGTTTCAAGGCAGCAACTACAGCTTTCACAAAGAAAGACATGATACCCAACCGAACACCATGCTCTTTTTCAAAGGCTTCGCCAAATTTCTTACGGAGATCCAACACTGGTTTCATACTGACCTCATTGAATGTGGTCAGTGAGGCTGTTGACTGCTGCGACTGGATCAGGCGTTCTGCGACACGGGCACGCAATCGGGTCATCGGCATCCGATTCTCAATCCTGTTTGAGTTGCCATAAACTGTCTGTTGACTGTTGGAACTGGATGGCTGCAAGAGTGGGAAATTTGCCTGCACCGGAGGAGCAGACTGCTTCTGAGTCTGTTCTGTCATAGCCAACTGGACATCTGCAACTGTTATTCTGCCGCCTTTGCCAGTCCCTTTCATCCGGGAAGGATCAATTGCGTTTTCAGCCAGCATCCTCTCAGCCGCCGGCATCACAATTCCCGCCGGGTAGTCATTGGAAACCGGTATTTCAGAAATAGAGGCATCAGGTTCATTGGCAGGCTCAGGCAGTGCATTGGATTCTGGCGTTTCAATAGCCAATGACGTATCGACCGTTGCAATCACCTCGCCAGAATGTACAACAGAGCCGTTTTCCTTAAGAATTTCCGCCAAAACCCCATTTCCGGGAGAAGGTAGTTCCAGAACCACTTTATCCGTTTCAATATCCACCAGGTTTTCGTCCAAGCGAACCTGTTCTCCTGCCTTTTTATACCATTCCAACAGGGATGCCTCGGAGACAGACTCTGAGAGCTGCGGGACTTTTACTTCCAATAATGCCATCTGTTTCTCCACAATCTGTTTGTTCAGCGGGTAATCGCAAAATGTTCCATCGGTCCAAATGCAGCATCAACCAGATCTTTCTGCTGCTGAAGATGCTTCTGGAAATAACCGACTGCCGGGGATGATGAAGCGGGTCGGGATGAACGATACAGTTTCTGCCCTGGCTGCATACATTCAAAAACAGGACGGATCATCTGCAACCATGCCCCCTGATTTTCCGGCTCGTCCTGAACCCAGACAATTTCTGCCAACGTAGGATATTTCTGAAACTCTGCCAGAAGTGCATCATGTGGGAAAGGATACAGTTCCTCCAACCGGACAATAGCGATATCTTTCCGCTGCAGTTCTGTACGTTTATGCAGCAGGTCATAATAGACCCGGCCCGTACAGAGAAGCAGTCTTGTAACACCGTTGTCCTGAACCGTCGCATCTGACTCACCAAGCACCGGCATGAAACGTCCTTCTGCCAGGTCATCCAAAGGAGATGCGGCATCCTTGCTGCGGAGCAGGGATTTTGGTGTCAGGACAATCAATGGCTTCCGCTGTTTCCTCAGCATCTGACGGCGGAGCACATGGAAAATCTGCGCTGCTGTTGTCGGTTGGACAATTTGAACGTTGTTGTCTGCACAAAGCTGCAAATACCGTTCCAAACGGGCAGAAGAATGTTCAGGTCCCTGCCCTTCAAATCCATGCGGCAACAGCATGACAAGCCCACACATCCGTCCCCATTTCGCTTCACCAGAAGTAATGAACTGATCAATCACGACCTGCCCCCCATTGGCGAAATCACCGAATTGCGCCTCCCATAAGGTCAATGTATTGGGTGAGGACGTGGCATAGCCATACTCAAAAGCCAACACAGCTTCTTCCGACAGAACAGAATTGATGATGGTAAAGTCCGGTTGGTCAGGTGCGACATGTTGCAATGGGACATAAACCAGGCTGTTGATTTCATCGGGTTCCTGGTCATGCAGCTCGGCATGTCGATGGACAAAAGTTCCTCTGCCTGAATCTTCTCCCGTCAATCGGACAGCATAACCAGCTGACAGCAGGGACGCATACGCCAGATGCTCCGCCATGCCCCAGTCAACTGGGACCGTTCCCTTACCCATTTCAATACGGTTGCGGATAACCCTTTCAACCAAAGGATGGAGCTGCAGCCAATCCGGCATATCGGTGATACGCGCGGCAAGCCGTTTCAGTTCACTGACTGGAACGGCTGTTTCAACGTTATCTGACGTTTCCTGATACTGCAGAAACGACTGCCATTGCATGGCAGATTGTGTCTGGACATTAGTCAAGACAGGATTGACAATAGGCTCACCAGCATCCATCTTTGCCCGATAGGCGGCAGCCATTGCAATCTCATCAGCTTTCTGAATGATGCCCTGCTCAATAAGTTTTTCTGCATAAAGCCTGCGGACACCTGGATGTACATCAATCCGCCGGTACATCAAGGGCTGGGTCATCGCAGGGGTATCCTGCTCGTTGTGCCCCAGTTTGCGGAAACAGACAATATCGAGGACAACATCCTTCCGGAAAGCCATCCGGAAATCGAGTGCAATCTGGGCAGCCCAAACAACTGCTTCAGGATCATCCCCATTAACATGGAAAACTGGTGCCTCAATCATTTTGGCGATGTCCGTGCAGTATAACGAGGAACGGGCATCTCGTGGATCGGATGTCGTGAAACCGATTTGGTTATTGACCACAATATGTACTGTTCCCCCCGTACCATAGCCCCTTGTCTGCGCCATGTTCAGAGTTTCCTGTATCACTCCCTGCCCTGCCAAAGCCGCATCACCATGAATCAGGACAGCCATTGTCTGAGAACCATCAATATCCCTGCGGTGCATCATGCGAGCTTTCGTAGAACCTTCCACTACCGGATTGACAATTTCCAGATGGGACGGATTGAAAGCCAGTGACAAGTGTACAGGACCACCTGGTGTGGAAATATCCCTGACAAACCCCTGATGGTATTTGACATCACCTGCCGGCAATTCATTTCCCGCATGGACGCCTTCAAATTCTGCAAAAAGTTCTGAAGGCAGTTTCCCCATGATATTAACCAAAACATTCAAACGTCCCCGATGCGCCATGCCCAGGACGATTTCTTTTATGCCTTTCTGCCCTGCCTGCTGGATGATTTCATCCAACGCAGGAATCAAGCTCTCCCCTCCTTCTAGAGAAAAGCGTTTCTGACCGACATACCGGGTATTCAGATAATGCTCCATCCCTTCCGCTGCTGTCAGGTCCTCAAGGATATGCAGTTTCTTGGTAACTGAAAAATCCGGATTTGTCCGGATGGATTCGAGCCTTTCAAGCAACCAGCGCTTCTGGGCATGGTCACTGATATACATGAATTCAGCACCGATTGTCTGACAGTAAGTCTCTTTCAGGTACTGGATCAATTCACCAAGTGTGGCGTTTTCCCTGCCGAACCAGGTATTGCTGATATTAAAGGCCAAATCCCTGTCTGCATCCGTCAGTCCATAGAAAGAAGGGTCCAGTTCTTCAATGTCAGGTAACGGATGCCGCTCCAAAGGGTCAAGCTTTGCCCTGAAAGTTCCAAGAAACCGATAAGCAGAAATCAAACGCTGGACGGCAATACGCTTGCGTGCCAGTTCAGGATTGCCGGATGATGCGACAATCCGGACAGGTGAATGTTTTCCCCGTTCCAGATATGCCGCCAGTATCGAGGCATGGCTGATATCAGCTCTGGAACTGCCATCAGATGCAGGAGATGCCTGGATACGGCTGAAATAATCCCGCCAGTTTTCCGGCACCGAAGCAGGATTTTCCAACCATGA
>JBJEXA010000253.1:0-5545 GCA_051885335.1 Oxalobacter sp.
GAGCTGCTGGAAAAAACAGGAACGACGGCCTGTATGACATGCCAACCCCGTCTGCTCAACCAGATAAACCAATGCGTCATTATCGCAATCCAATCGAATATCCAAAATTTTCTGGACATGGCCAGATTCCTCCCCTTTCCGCCAGAGTTTTCCTCGGGAACGGCTCCAGTAAACGGCGTTGCCGCATTTCAGGGTTTCTATGAGCGCCTCACGATTGACCCATGCCAGCATCAGGATCTCTTTGGTTCTGGCATCCTGCGCCACAGCGGGCATCAGCCCTTGATCATCCCATCTGATGATATCAAGCCAGTCAGTGTCTTTCATAAGCGTACGGGTATGTTTCTTTCAGCCATATACTGTTTTGCTTCCGCAATGGTATAGGTACCATAATGGAAAATACTTGCGGCAAGGACAGCATCGGCATGTCCTTCAAGCACACCATCCGCCATATGCTGCAGATTCCCGACACCACCTGAAGCAATGACAGGAATATTGACTGAATCAGAAATGCGGCGGGTCAGCTCAAGGTCGAAACCGCTTTTTGTACCATCACGGTCCATGCTGGTCAGCAGAATTTCACCGGCACCCAACTGTTCCATATACTTCGCCCATGAAACAGCCTCAAGTCCTGTCGCATTGCGACCACCGTGGGTAAAGACCTCCCAATGACCGGGTTCTGTCTGTTTCGCATCAATGGCAACAACAATGCATTGAGAGCCATAACGATTAGAGGCATCTGCAACCAGCTGTGGATTGGTGACAGCTGATGTATTGATACTGACCTTGTCTGCCCCCGCATTCAGCAAGCGGCGCACATCTTCCACTGAACGGACACCACCTCCCACGGTCAAAGGAATGAATACCTGTGAAGAAACCGCCTCGATAATATGCAGAATGATGTCGCGTTTGTCACTGGAAGCGGTGATATCCAAGAAAGTGATCTCATCAGCCCCTTGGTCATTGTAGCGCCGTGCAATCTCAACAGGGTCACCCGCATCCCGCAGCTCAACGAAATTAACGCCTTTGACAACCCTACCTGCCGTGACATCAAGGCATGGAATAATCCTTTTGGTCAGCATAGATGCACTCCTCCGCCTTATTTTCCGGCACGGAGGCTGTCAGCCAGTTCCTGCCCTTCCTTCAGATCCAATGTCCCGATATAGATGGCACGACCACAGATGACACCAGAAACACCCTGGTCTTCAACCTCACAGAGCCGCTTAACATCATTGAGGTCATGCACCCCCCCTGAGGCAATGATTGGTATACTGACCGCATTGGCCAGTTTGACTGTCGCATCGATATTGATGCCTGCGCCCATACCATCACGGCCGATATCTGTATAAATGATGCTGTTGACACCATAATCCTCATACCGCTTGGCAAGGTCAATAACATTGATTCCCGTCAGTTTACTCCAACCATCAATGGCGACATCGCCATCTTTTGCATCAAGACTAACAAGAATTTGCCCGGGGAAAAGCTTGCAGGCTTCCTGAAGGAAAGACGGATTCTTAACCGCCGCAGTACCGATAATGATGTAAGAAATGCCATTGAACAGATAATGCTCAATGGTATGCAGGTCACGGATACCGCCACCCAGTTCGATAGGAATCTCTACGCCTTTTTCCGCAGCAAACTGCCGGGTGGCTTTGATAATGCTCCTGATTGGCTGTTCATTGACCGGTTTTCCAGCAAAAGCACCGTTCAGATCCACCAGATGCAAGCGACGGCCACCTTGATTGAGCCAATGGAGCGCCATCTCTGCGGGATCATTTGAGAACACTGTTGCCTGCTCCATATCGCCCTGTTTCAGGCGGACACAGGCACCGTCTTTCATATCAACCGCGGGAATAAGAAGCATATCAAATCCTTAACCAATCCTGTTTGAAAATTACCGTTCTGCTATTAGGGATTCCAATGCAGGAAATTCCGATAAAGCTGCAAGCCGACTGACGCACTTTTTTCCGGATGGAACTGCGTCGCAAAAATATTGTCATTCGAAACCGCACTGCAGAACGGCACGCCATATTCTGTTATGCCAGCGACATACCTATCATTGGCAGGCACTGCATAGAAACTGTGCACAAAATAAAAGAAACTGTTGTCCTCGATGCCCTGCCAAAGCGGATGACTGCCATGCATGGCAACTTGGTTCCATCCCATCTGGGGCACCTTGTAACGGGAACCATCCGGTTGAGCATGTCCTTCCAGTCTGAAACGGACAACTTTTCCAGGAATCAACCCAAGACCAGACGTGTTTCCTTCTTCACTCCAGTCAAAGAGCATCTGTTCTCCAACACAAACACCAAAGACCGGCTTACTCCCTGCCGCACGCATCAATGCCTGCCTCAGACCAGATTTATCCAAAGAAGCCATGCAGTCAGGAATCGCCCCCTGTCCCGGCAGGACAATACGGTCAGCATCATCAATATCAGCCGCTGTTCCTGAAATACGGACATCATCCTCTGGTGCCACCGCCCGCAATGCCTGAGCCACCGAACGGAGATTCCCCATACCATAATCGACTACGATGATCTTCTGCATAAAAGCAACCTTTTAAACTGAGACACTGTAATGGTCACAGAACCCCCTTCGTCGACGGAACAACACCTGCTGCACGCGGGTCTGGTTCTGCTGCCATACGCAATGCCCGTCCAAACGCCTTGAAAATAGTTTCACACTGATGATGGGCATTATCGCCACGTAGATTGTCGATATGCAGGGAGACGGCTGCATGGTTGACCAACCCCTGGAAAAACTCCCGGACAAGGTCCAGATCGAACTGACCGGTCATCTGGCGTGCGAAATCAGCATGGAATTCAAGATGTGGCCGACCGGAAAAATCAATGACAACACGGGAAAGCGCTTCATCCAACGGCACATAAGCATGTCCATAACGGCAGATACCTTTTTTGTCGCCAATCGCCTTGGCAAGCGCCTGTCCCAAGGAAATACCGATATCCTCAACCGTATGATGATCATCAATCTCCAGATCCCCTTCTGCCTGAACCAAGACATCAACCAGCCCATGACGTGCAATCTGGTCAAGCATATGATCCAAGAATGGAATACCTGTCGCCAGATTGCTCTTGCCAGTACCATCCAGATTGATGGCAATCCGAATCTTGGTCTCATTCGTGTTCCGGACAATTTCAGCGGTTCGGGTCATAGGCCTCCATCCGTTTAGCTATTTGCCAGACAAGCCTTGAAAGCATCTAGGAACTGATTGTTCTCCTCAGGCGTGCTGACAGTGATACGCAGACAGTCTTTCAGCAACGGGTGCTGCTTACTGACATTTTTAATCAATATTCTCCGTGCGACAAGTCCATCAAAGACGATATCGGCATTTTTCACACGGATAAGCTGGATATTTGCCTGCGAAGGAAAAACCTCAACCCCCGGCAACAATGCCAGTTCCTCCGCAAGCCTTGAACGCTCAGCACGGATTGCCGCTGCCTGCGCATTAAAAACCTCGATATTGTCCATTGCCAGCTCTGCTGCCACTTCGGTCAAAACATTAACATTGTATGGCGGACGGACCTTATCAAATTCAACCAGCAATTCTTTTGCTGCCGTCATGTAACCAAGACGGATACCTGCCAACCCCAGTTTTGAAACGGTGCGCATAACCACTAGGTTTGGATATGCTTTGAGGTGCCTCAGCATCGTGAAATCTGTAAATGGCTGGTAGGCTTCATCGCTGACAACAATCCCCTTACCTTTCATGGCATCCAAGATGTGCAGGATACCAGTTTCCTCGAACAGCCTGCCAGTCGGATTATGTGGTATGGCAAGAAAAACCAAGGTTGGCTGATGCTCTTCAATAGCAGCTAACATCGCATCGACATCAAGGGTCAAATCTTCTTTGAGAGCCACACTGATGCAATCCATCCCCGCCAACTGGGCATCAAAGGCATACATCACGAAACTTGGCACAGGCACCAACATCTTCGCATGCCTTTCCTTGGAAGCGCATGCCATGGTGATTATTGCAATCAACTCATCTGAACCATTGCCCAGCAGGACATCAAATCCATCTGGAATACCCATCGTCTGGCAGATTTTTGCCTTGAGCAACGCATAAAGAGGAACGGGGTAGCGGTTCAATGCAACCTGTGAAAGACGACGTGCCAATTGTTCCTTAAGACCGTCTGGCAATGGATAAGGATTCTCCATGGCATCAAGCTTGATGAATCCTTCTGCCTGCTGCACAGCATATGCAGACATCGCCCGGACATCTGGTCGGATAACTTTCTCAATCAGTTCTTTCATAACCGGAACCACACCTTCATTTCTTCAGACGGAATGCCGCACTGCCAGCATGGGCTTCAAGACCTTCTCCCGTCGCCAGCTCAACAGCAATTTCACCCAATGCCTGGGAACCCTCCGCACTTGCCCAGATCAGTGCAGAACGTTTCTGGAAATCATAGACACCCAATGGTGAAGAAAAACGGGCAGTCCTAGATGTTGGCAGGACATGGTTTGCACCAGCACAGTAATCACCCAGCGATTCGCAGGTATAACGCCCCAAGAAAATAGAACCGACATGACGGCACAATTCTTCCCATTTTTCAGGATTCTCTGCAGAGATTTCCAAGTGCTCCGGTGCAATCTGATTGGCAATTTCACAAGCTTCCACCATATCCTTCACCAATATCATGGCACCACGGGAAGAAAGTGACTTGGTGATAATGTCTTTACGCAGACGGTCTGGCAACAACCTGTTGATACTTGCCTCAACCTTGTCCATATAAGCCGCATCTGGAGTGATGAGAATGGATTGCGCCAGTTCATCATGCTCTGCCTGGGAAAAGAGATCCATGGCAATCCAATCGGGGTCCGTGGAACCATCGCAGATAACCAAGATTTCAGAGGGGCCGGCAATCATATCAATACCAACCGTACCGAATACCCGGCGTTTCGCCTCTGCAACAAAAGCATTGCCAGGACCGACGATTTTATCAACGCTTGGAATTGTTTCTGTTCCATATGCCAGTGCTGCAACCGCCTGTGCGCCCCCGACAGTAAAAACCCGGGTCACACCAGAAATCGCCGCAGCCGCCAACACAAGCTCATTGCGGACACCATCCGGAGTCGGTACAGCCATAACGATTTCCCTGACACCCGCAACCTGCGCAGGAATCGCATTCATCAGGACAGAAGAAGGATATGCTGCCTTGCCACCGGGTACATAGATGCCGACGCTGTCCAAAGGAGTGACCTTCTGCCCCAGCTGATTACCCATCTCATCGGTGAAAGAAAAGCCTTCTGTCCCACAGGAAGCTTTCTGGTATTCATGGTATTTACGGATACGGTCTGCCGCTGTCTGCAACGCTTTACGGCGTTCAGGCGTCAAGGATACCAACGCCGCTTGGCATTCTTCCAAGGAGATTTCAAGAGCTTTCGCATCATTGATGTCCAACCGGTCAAATCGGTTGGAATATTCGAGCACCGCCTTGTTGCCATGGATCCGCACATCCTCCAAGATGCCGGCGACAATCGTATTGATAGATTCATCGGTTTTTTTCTCAAACGCCAGCAC
>JBJEXA010000254.1:0-5499 GCA_051885335.1 Oxalobacter sp.
TACAGGACTGGGCTGTCCGCCTTCAGGTGTTGGTGTGCTGCCTGCCATGTGTCTGCACCGTCTGATAAGGATGTCTCCAACTTCCGTTCATGGCTGCTGGAGCATTACCGGCTCTCTACTGCTCAGACTTATCTGGTTGCGGTGAAGCTGTTTTTTGCCTGGCTGAACAAGCATAATCTTTACGGGGATGTTGCGGCTGGTATTCAACGTATTAAGGTGAACTATTCTGTACCGATGCGTGATTATCTGAGTGTCAAGGAAATCCGTACCTTGCTCAGATGTCTTGCCAGACAGTCTGCTAAAACTGGCTCTCAAAAGGATTTACGAAATTATGTGATGATCCTGTTGATTCTGGCCTGTGGATTAAGGGTTTCAGAAGTGGCAAAACTGGATGTGAATGACTTGTACAATGCCTCGGGTACATTCTGCCTCAGGATACATGGGAAGGGACGTGATGGAAAGTCTGATACGGCAACTGTGCCTGAGACGATTGCGGCAGAGGTTTTCCGTTGGTTTGATACAAGGGCATCTTTCGGGATGGAGCAGCCGATGTTTGTGTCTTTAGGGCACAGCTATGTCGGGAAACGCCTCTGTTCACGGACAATCAGCCAGATTGTGAAACATGCACTTCGACAGGCAGGTTTTGATTCACCACGGTTAACAGCGCATTCTCTGCGTCATTCTGCGGTTACATTGGCTTTGCAGGGTGGGGCAACGTTGCAGGAAGCGCAACAGTTTGCCCGTCACAGCCGTATTGAGACAACCCAGATTTATGCACATAATCTGGAGGTTCTCAACAATCCCTGCTCAAAGCTGGTGGCAGATATCGCTTTGGGGAGGGCAGACAGGCGGTTTTCGAAACGCTTACCGTTGCCTTCACCACCCAAGACTTCCCAAACTGTTTAAATGGATATACTCATCCGTCCTTGAGCGGATGGGTATATCAGGTTTTCTTCCGTTCAACCCATTCAATCATCTGCATGACTGCGTTGCAGGTATTCACTGGAATCAAGGTGACATCAGGATGGTTGTCTGCAAATACCCTGAAGACTTCATCGGAAAAGGCCTGCCCAATCGTATCTATCTGGTCAAAATCGGGCACAACCGTCTTGAATCTTTCAAACCGGGCAACCAATCGTTTTGCCTGTGAACGGGATATGAGATTTTCGCCACCGATACTGGCAAACCTCACAGGCACAATGGTCTTGTTGAAAGAATAATTTCCATCTGGTAAGACAAATTCATCAAAAACCTGTCTGACAGTTTTTGTACTGTTGATTGGAATGCTCATGGATACCCATGTACCGTGCCTGTAAGGTGCCAGGATAAGAATATCCAACTGTTTTGTGGTGGTATCGCAGACCATTGGATTCGATATCAAAATAATCAAACATTTTTGAGGTGAAAAAGATACCTTCTCCTGAATGATTGCCTGCGTCGGTTGTGAATTTGCCTTTTGACAGTTCAAGCAACGATAGTCTCGGGTCAGGCAGATTCAAGGATTGCTGTATTTTTTTGAAAATACCCACGCCATCATCAATGAAGAGATAAAAATTCCCAAGTGTTGCCATGACAATCTGGACCTGTTCCCCATCTGAATGGCCGTGTGCATTGTTGGCAATCTCGGTAAAACCATAACAGGCGATGTCTTCAATGTTTTTTGGCAATGCAAAATAAGGAGAAAAGTCCTGTATCCAGATAATAGACTCTTCGACTTCTTCACGCTGATAGGCTTTATGAATAAGACGGTTTTCGCCAATTTTGTAGGTCGGACGTTTTGTACTGTCTTTAACTTCAATCCAACCTTCTTCAATAAACGACTTGATTGTACGTGATGCAAATGGACGTGATACACCGAACTGGGCAGCGAAAGCAGAAATCAGTCCTGTCTGTCCGTTTCCGACGAGCTGCTTAGTCAGCCAAGATAGTTGCACAGAAAGACCGGATCCTTCCCTCATCTGGATTGATTAAAACCCGGATGACAGAAATTGATTTTATCGGAAGGGACTGCGATACTATTAGATTGTTCCGGGGTTGCCCCGGCTTAGATATTCCTGCCCGCTTTTGATGCTGGCGTGTTTTTTTCTGATAAAGGTGCTGCAATGACTGAAGCGATGCCTGGATTGATTCCTGTTACGATTATCACCGGTTTTCTGGGTGCTGGGAAAACCACCCTGCTGAACCGTATCCTGAAGGATAACAACCACAAGCAGAAAATTGCTGTGATCGAGAACGAGTTCGGTGAAGAGAACATCGACAGCAATATCCTGGTACAGGACGATGCTGAAGAGATTGTCCAGATGAGCAATGGCTGTGTCTGTTGCACGGTAAGAGGTGATCTGGTCACCGCGCTGAACAACCTGGCTGCCAAGAAAGACAATGGTGAAATTGCTTTTGACCGAGTCATTATTGAAACGACTGGATTGGCAAATCCCAGCCCTGTCGCCCATACGTTCTTCCTGGAAGATTCGGTGGCAGACCGTTATATGATTGATGGCATCATCACCTTGATGGATGGGGTTTTCGGGATGCATCAGCTGGATGAGTTTGAAGAAGCCCGGCAGCAGGTGGGTTTTGCAGACAAGATCCTGATTTCAAAAGTCGATATTGCCGACCCTGCTCTGGTGGATTCACTGGCTGACCGTGTCCGTGATATGAACTCCCATGCCGCCATTCATAAGGTGGATTTCGGCAAGGTGGATATCAAGGAAGTTCTTGACCTGCAGGGATTCAACCTGAATTCCAACCTGGATATCGACCATGAAGATGAACATGGGCATGAATGCAGTTGTGGACATCACCATCATGAACATGAGCATGGCGATGAATGCACCTGTGGATGCGGACATCATCACCACCATCATGACCATGATGAAGCATGTGCCTGCGGCTGTGGACACCACCATCATCACCATCATTTGGATGATATTGTCTCGTTTGTTTTCCGCAGTTTCCGTCCCTTCGATTCCGAAAAACTCAATGCGTTTTTTGATGAGGTGATCAGCCGATTCGGTACGGATATGCTGCGTTATAAAGGGGTGTTAAATGTCAAGGGGACCGATAATAAGGTTGTTTTCCAAGGAGTTCAGCAATTGATGGGGTCTGACCTGGTTGAAAAATGGGAAGATGGTCCCCGCGAAAGCAAGCTGGTTTTCATCGGCAAGAAACTGCCAAAGGATATTTTCCTGCAAGGCCTGGACCTCTGCCTGACAGACTGATAACCCGTTTTCTGAACTGACTGCCGGAAACCGTATATGGTTTCCGGTTTTTTTAGGACAATGTCTGCCTTATTGGCAAATGCAACTCTAATGCCACGTCTTGTACTGTCAACTTTACGTGTCATTCACCAGAAAGTCTGATAGAATCCAACGTTCAAGATTCCACCGTCTGTTTATTACTTTTTACACAATGAAAGATAATACTGTGACGGTATCAGAACATGAATGACTTTCAGCCTGCTGTCATTTTTTGAAAAGCAATAAATCATGAAGAAAGCAACGACTAAAGCAAAAAAAGCACCTGCACTTCTGACGGAAGAACAGATCCTGAAGATGAGCGATGACGATTATATGAACCAGGCACAGCTTGATTTCTTCAAGGCACGCCTGCTGAAAATGGAACAGGATCTGCTGCGCAATGCTGGGCAGACAACGGAAAACCTGCGGGAAACAACTTTGGTGCCTGACCCTGCTGACCGCGCAACGATTGAAGAAGAACACGCTCTGGAACTGCGTACCCGTGACCGTGAACGCAAGCTGCTGAAAAAGGTGAAAGCTTCTATCGCAAGTATTGATTCCGGTGAATATGGCTGGTGCGTTGAAACCGGTGAACCAATCGGTATCGCCCGGCTGCTTGCCCGTCCAACGGCGACACTGTCATTGGAAGCACAGCAGCGCCGTGAACTGAAACAGAAGCTGTATAACGACTGAGCGGCTCTTGCCACTAAGCAAACTTACAGGGCGGAGGCTCCCTCTGCCTGCTGCTTTTCTATGCGTCATCTTTTCCTGAAAAGCCTGCCAAGAGAGGATGATCATTTCCTGACAACAAATCCATCAACGCCTCTATCAAGCATTTCCTGACGGGCAAGGGAAGCCTCTTCTTTTGTCGGGAAAGGTCCTGCCATCAGTTTGTACAGTCCATCGTGCGGAACTGTTTTTATGACAGGATAATGCCCAGGCCACAGTCTGCTATAACGGTCCTGATGAGACTGGGCATTACCGATGCTTTGGTAAGCACCGAATTGAACATAATAACCACTGGCAACGGAAGCCGCTGTGACTGCTGAAGTGGTGGTTCTTGTATCTATCTGGCTTTTTCCTATCTTGAAGGCAGATATCGGTTTAGTACTGGCTGTCCCTGTGTATGTTGTGGTTGAACCATTCTGGATACGTTCTATCTCATCCGGCAGCAACAGTTCAACTTCTACCCTGCCACTGCCTTTATTGACGTATCCAAGCTTGTAGGCAGCGGTATAGGTCAGGTCAATGAGACGGCCACTCAGGAAAGGCCCCCTGTCATTGACTCTGACAATGACCTGTTTCCCATTCTCAAGGCTAGTGACACGGGCATAGCTTGGAATTGGCAGGGTTGGATGGGCAGCTGTCATGCCGAACATGTCATAGGTCTCTCCTGAGGATGTCTGTAATCCATGGAATTTTTTCCCATACCAGCTGCCAATGCCCTGCTGTTTATAGTAGCTAAGAGAAGTCATTGGCGTATAGGTGGTTCCCATGACGGTATAAGGTTTGCTGGGACCACTGGCGATTTTCTCGATTTTAGGCACCGCATCGGGTATCTGGTCAAGATTGTCAGGAATATTTGTGCCTGGCCCATCATCAAGATAATAGCCACCCCCTTTTTTTGTCTTGCTGGTGCGGGTCCTCCCTTTCTTCGGTGCAGTACTGCAACCAGACAGGACAAGACCACAACAGCAAATAGCAAGGATCGCGGCGATGGTGCCGTTCCATTTATGGGTATCCTGCATTTCGTTTCTTTCCCTACTTAGGCTACTAGGTCTGCACCAGGTTCCGGTTTCTGTGGATGCTCATCAGAATGCCTGCACCAAGCCCCAATGTAACCATGGCTGTACCACCATAGCTCATGAATGGTAATGGCACCCCAACAACCGGCAAGATGCCACTGACCATGCCCATATTCACAAAAGCGTACATGAAGAACATCATGGTGATCGCCCCTGCCAGCAGACGGGAAAAGACGGTGGATGCCCTGAGCGTGATGATGAGTCCCCGGGCAATGAGCAACAGATACAAAATGAGCAGGACGATATTACCGATTAGACCGAACTCTTCTCCGAATACGGCAAAGATGAAGTCTGTGGTTCTTTCAGGAATGAAGTTGAGGTATCCCTGGGTACCCTGCATCCAGCCTTTACCGGTAATGCCGCCTGAACCTATGGCAATGATAGACTGGATGATATGGAACCCTTTGCCGAATGGGTCAGAAGATGTGTCTATGAGCATCAACACCCGGTTACGTTGG
>JBJEXA010000255.1:0-21411 GCA_051885335.1 Oxalobacter sp.
ACGCATGTTGGCGGTTTTGATGACCTTTCTGCCTTGGATAAGGCAGGCGGTCTGATGCCATTGCTGCAATCAGCCTGATTCCCCTGTTTTTATGGAGTAATAACGATGACAGATGAAGTAAAACAGCCGGTTTTTCAGATTCAGAGCGTTTATCTGAAAGACCTGTCCCTTGAACAGCCGAATTCTCCGCAGATTTTCCTAGAAAAAGAAGCGCCTGGCTTTGATGTCAGTATCAATGTCAGTTACAACGAACTGGGTAATAATTTTTATGAGGCAACAGTGATGGCGACGGTGACGGCAAAGATCGGTGAAAAGATTGCTTATCTGGTTGAAGGAAAACAGTGCGGTATTTTCAATATCCAGGGAATTCCTGCGGAAGCCATGGATTCTGTTCTTGGCATTAATTGCCCAACAATCATTTATCCTTATCTGCGGGCAAATATTGCTGATACCATCACCAAGGCAGGTTTTCCGCCTATCCATCTGGCTGAAATCAATTTCGAGGCTCATTATCGTGAACGTGTCCAGGAAAAAGCAGCTGAGGCTGAAGTACCTGCTGCTGTCCAATAATCTGAGATTTGTCAGGAAAAATGAATATTGCGATTCTTGGTGCTGGTGCTTGGGGGACTGCGATGGCAGTCAGTCTGGCTGACCGTCATAAGGTATTGCTTTGGGGACGTGAGACAGAGCAGGTCATTGAAGCAGAGAAAACTCGTGTAAACAACATGGGGCTGCCAGGCGTGGTGTTGCCGGACGCATTGCATCTGACAACGCATATTGACAAGGCAGCCAATCATGGTGCGGGATCTGCTGGATTGGTGATTGTGGCAACTTCCGTTGCTGGTTTGAGGCCGGTACTGACCCAGCTTAAGGATTATCCTGTCAAGAATATCATCTGGCTCTGTAAAGGTTTCGAACGGGATACCGGTTTATTGCCTAGTCAGGTGGCATCAGGGATCCTCAATGAGGAAAGTATTCATTTCGGTGTCCTGTCTGGTCCTTCTTTTGCCCAGGAAGTGGCGGCTGGGTTGCCCTGTGCGTTGACCATTGCGTCCAAGTCTGAGGTTCTGCGGGGTATTGTTGTTGGTGCTATGAATGCCGGCATGATGCGTATTTATTCCAGTGATGATGTCATTGGTGTGGAAGTCGGCGGTGCATTGAAGAATATCTTGGCTGTTGCAACAGGTATTGCGGATGGGATGTCGATGGGGATGAATGCCCGTGCAGCATTGATGACCCGGGGACTGGCGGAAATCACCCGGATGGGGATTGCTTTGGGCGGTCGCTTGGAAACCTTTATGGGACTGACAGGTGTCGGGGATTTGATTTTGACCTGTACAGGCGATTTATCCCGTAACCGACGTGTTGGCCTGGGACTGGCGAAAGGCAAAACCTTGGCAGAGGTGGTGACAGAACTGGGACATGTGGCTGAAGGGGTCAACTGCGCGCATACTGTGCGTGAACTTGCGCAGAAGATGGGGGTTGAAATGCCATTGACTCATGCGGTTGCAAGCGTACTGTTCGATGGTGTCTCCATCAAAGATGCCATTTCTCAGCTGATGTCACGCCATGTCCGTGATGAAAACGATGTTCTTTACAAGCAGTTCTGACAGGTTGCCATAAGAGTGAAAATGCCGCAGAAGATGCTAGGCATTTTCCATTTAATGGGTATATTCCTTTCCAAAGATTTCTTTCCACAGTTTTTTGACTTCTTCTGCTTCTCCCTCAACAGAACCCAACGCAATTTTCGCTTCATTGGCTCCTTGCATGCGGATTTCATGCTGCAATCGTCTGAAATGCCGATAAATGGCAGCAACCGTCTCTCCGGAAACTTGGGTAAACAGCCCCAGTTTCTCACTCATTTTCAGCAATGCAATATTACCGAGATTGCCTGTCAGTTCTGGGTACTTAAATGAATATTCAAGTACTAGGTACTGGACAATGAATTCGATATCCATCATGCCGCCGGCATCGTGTTTGATATCGAAAAGGGAAGATCTGTTAGGATGGGCATCGAAAATGCGCTTGCGCATTTTTATGATTTCCGCCTTCAGTTTTTCTGGATCCCGTCGTTGGCGCAGAATCCTGTTGCGCAAAGCTTCGAACCGTTCACCAATAGATGCATCGCCGCAGCAGAAACGGGCTCGGGTCAATGCTTGATGTTCCCATGGCCAGGCAGATTTTTCCTGATAGCGCTCAAAAGAATTAAAACTGGAGACAAGAAGACCGCTTGCACCATCTGGGCGCAGGGCAATATCAATATCAAACAGTGTGCCGGCAGATGTCGGACTAGTCATCCAAGTGATAAAACGCTGGGCAAGGCGGGCATACAGCATCGGCGCTGCCTGGTCATCGTCATCATAAAGAAAAATGATATCAAGGTCAGAAGCATAACCAAGTTCTTTCCCGCCCAGTTTGCCATAAGCGATAATGGCGAACTTTGGATTTTCTCGATGACGCTTTGGCATGGAGAGCCAAACTTCACGTAGAGTAGCTTCTGCCATGATATCGGCTAGGCGTGAAAGATCATCTGCCAGTTCTTCCACAGTCAGTTCGCCACCGAGATCCTGCGCCAGTAACCGGAATTGTTGTGCATGGTGAATTTCCCGTAGGGTGTCCATCAATTGTTCCGTATCACCTCGATGAGGTTCCAGCTGGGTGTCAAGATCTTTTGTGAAAGCTTCCCAGTCAGGTCGTTCCATCAGGGTACGGGCATCAAGCAGTTCATCCAGCAGGATAGGGTGACGGGTCAGGTATTGTGCGGCCCAATCACTGGTATCAAGCATATGTACCAGCCGGGAAGTGGCAACCGGGTATTCCATCAGCAAGGACAGGTACGAGGTTCTTCGCGCAATGCTTTCAAGGAAATCAAGCAGCCGTTCTAGGGTGACTAGGGGTTTGTGGGCATATTCGAGGATGCCTGACAGCACCGAGTTGATCAGTGCGGCCAACCTGTTACTGTTGGTGTCGGACAATGCTTGGATTCGATGGGATTTCCAAAAAGCCTGAAGACGTTTGGCAGCAGTATCTGCTTCAGGGAATCCCATGGATTCAAATTTTGAACGTAGGATATGCAGCTGGTCTTCGTCGCTTTGATTGGAAATCAATGGCGGGATAACCATCTTATCGGGGTCTTGAGGATCTGTTTTTTCACCAAAAATGGCATCGAACTGTTCAGAGACAAAGTCACGGTGAGTCTTGAGAGCTTCCATCAGGTCTTCTATCGAAAGAAAACCTGCCGACTGAGCAATCAGTAACCGGTCTTCTGCATTGTTTGGCAGGGAATGGCTCTGGGCATCCTCAAGGTATTGGATGCGGTGTTCAATGTTGCGGAGGAAAGTGTAGGATTCCAACAGGTGGACTACCGTTTCTTCTTCCATCAACCGTTTTTCGGCAAGGATACGCAGAATATTCCGGGTGGACTTGTCCTGAAGTGCCGGTTCCCTGCCGCCACGGATAAGCTGGAACATCTGCGCTAGGAACTCGATTTCACGGATGCCACCACGACCAAGTTTTACGTCATTGCTGTGTTCAGGGTGCATCCTTTCTCGACGGATAACATCAGCACGAATCTGTTGGTGCAGGCTGCGGATGGATTCAATGACACCAAAATCAAGGTATTTCCGGTAAACGAAAGGAAAGGCGATTGTCCGCAAGGTGGCGATATCTTCGGAATTGCCAGTGATGGCCCTGGCCTTGATCCAGGCATAACGTTCCCATTCCCGTCCCTGTACGATGAAATACTGTTCAACCATGCTGAAACTGACTGCAAGAGGACCAGAATTTCCGTTGGGGCGCAAAGCCATATCAACACGGAAAATGAAACCATTTTCTTCAATTTCTGAAATGGCCGCAATAAGGCGTCTACCTAAGCGGATGAAGAATTCCTGATTCGAGAGCAGGCGTTGGCGGCCTTCATGGGTTGGAACGGTTTCTCCGTTTTCTGGATAAACGAAGATAAGGTCAATATCGGATGAAACATTCAGTTCTCGTCCCCCAAGTTTACCCATGCCTAGTACAATCACTTCCTGCCGTTTGCCTGATTGAGCACCGATTGGCATGCCATGGGCATCCATCATCTCCTTATACAGGGATTCAAGCAGGATCTGAACAGTGAATTCCGCAAACAGTGTCATGGTTTCCACGATTTCAGATAAATCAGCTTTACCGGAAATATCACGGTTGATGATGGCGCAGATGACCAGGTTCCGCAATCTGCGCATTGCCCTTTGCAAAGGAAATCCAGCATCTGTTTCCTGCTTGAGCAGTGCGGTGAAATCCGTTTCTATCAGTGGTCTTTTGATAATGGCATCAAGCTGTTGCCGGCGTTTTTCCCGGTCTCCATTCAGCCAGTTCCGATAAAAACGGGAAGCCTGTTCTACGGAAATCAATGACGGTCTATTCATGTTGTAAGCAAGCGTAACGGTTGTTTTTTACAAGCATAACAGATGCTATTCTTTCAGGCGGTTAAAATCAGACAACACCTATGGTATTTTACGTCCTGAGAACCGCTTGAAAATTGGTGATGCAGCAGAATCCACAACCAGAAAAGCAGCAACCTGATGAACCAGAGGGATTGATGATGCCTTCGGGTGGAGAGGCTGTTTCTTTTTTCCGCAGACATCGAAAACTGTTCTGGTTTTGTAGCGGTATTATCAGCACGCTGCTGGTGTTTTGTGTTGGGTTGATAGTAGCAGCCTGTATCCTGATGTCGAACATCGGGCAATACCACCGGCATATTGAAGAGACTGTCAGTAGAGCCATCAAGCGCCCCGTCCGCTTTGACCATATTCAATCTTATTGGGATGGATTGAATCCTGCTGTTTCTTTTGGACATCTCTCCGTCACAGATGAGTTCGGTAGACCTCAACTGGTCTTGGAAAGTGTGGATGCCACCATATCTTGGCAATCGCTTCTAGCCATGGAAATCCGCCTTGCCTGCCTGCAGATTAATCATCCTGACCTGAATATCCGCCGTGATACGCAGGGACGTTTCCATATAGCAGGGATTCTCATTGATCCCAATGACAGGAAAGACAGTGATTTCAGTGAATGGCTGATGAGGCAGTCAGCGATTGTTGTAACCGATGGCAAAGTGCATTGGCAGGATGATCTCCGGAAAGGGATTGCTCTAGATGTCAAAGATATTGCCGGGTCGTTGGAAAATCATGGTGTAGACCATAAGTTCACCATCAGCGCAAAGCCGGATATGCTTGGGACAGAATCCCTGAAGGTGAAAGGTTCTTTCAGCATGCTTCCCAATAAGAAAGTGCCTGATGCTGTATCAATTATTATTGATCGTCTGGATGTTGATACATTATCTGCATTGATACCATTCCTGCCAATTGATGACGGCCTGTACAGCCGATTGCAGGGATACCGGTTTGCCGGAAAACTGACAGACATTGCAGTGGCATGGCACTATCAGGATCCATCGGCATGGTCTATCAAAGGTTCTTTCGACAGGCTGGAGGCAAGAGAGAAAGCGGGTGTCAGGCAGACGCAAGACAACCGTCTTTGGCCATCAGGATTGGGAGTTGTTGGATTGACCGGTAAAGTCAGTGCCAATGCACAAGGCGGTTTATTGTCCCTGGATTCTACCCAGACAGCCGTGCTGCTCCCTGCGTATCCTGCAGATACACCTCAGACATTTGATGCACTGAAAGCCGACCTTGCTTGGACACAGTCGGAAAAAGATGGGCTGGTGCTGGATATTCATGAAATAACTTTTCAGCAGAAGGCTGTCACAGGCAAGGTTTCCGGACAATATACCCGTAATCCAGCAGCAGGCAATGGTGGTGCGGGGTCACTGGATCTGACTGCAGAAGTGGATAACATGGCAGTTGCCGATGTGAAACATTATATCCCGTTACAGACGCCCAAGGCATTGGCTGAATGGCTGGCAGCAGCTTTGAAAACCGGGATGGTCAGCAAGGCGGTTGCACGCATCAAAGGGAAAATCGGGGAGATTCCTTATCCTGATGGAGAAGGTATTTTCGATATCAAGGCAAAATTGGTCGATGCCTCGATGAACTATACACCGTTCAACCGCTCACCCGATGGAAAACGTCCGCTCTGGCCAGACCTTGACCATATCCAAGGTGAATTCCGCATGGAAGGCAAAGCCATCACCATCCATGCTGATTCAGCAACGACCCAAGGTGCCAATCTGCATGACGTGGATGTCGTGATTCCCGACACGCTCAACGGACCTCCAACATTGGAAATCAAAGGCTATTCTGATGATTCCATGAAAAAACAGCTTGAGTTTGTCAATGCCTCGCCAGTTTATGAAATGATTGGGCATCTGACTGAAAATACGGTTGCGTCAGGTGATGGCAGTGTTGCTATCAAAATCCACCTTCCTTTGAAAGACCTGAAAGAGACAACGGTAGATGGTCATCTCAAGTTCCAGGATAATGACATCATCTTGCTGGAAGACCTGCCTGTCGTGACAGGCACCCGTGGAGAACTGCATTTCACCCATCAGGGATTCCTGTTGACGGATGTCCGGGGGCGTTTCCTGCATGAACCGGTCTTTATCAATGGGGGAACAACCAAGAACGATGCTTTCCATGTCAAGGCGGAAGGCATCCTGAGTGGCCAGGGAGTTCGCAAGACGTATACATCTGGAGCCATGAAACACCTTGCGGGCACGATGACGGGACATGCACCATTCATGGTTGATATTGAAAAGGGCAATATCCTGATTTCAACAGACCTGAAAGGTATTGGGCTCAATCTGCCTGCCCCGTTGGGAAAGCCTGCCAATGCAGCAGTGCCATTGCGGGTGCATCTGAAGGATATGCCTTCAAAAGGACTGATCAAGCGTGATGAACTGTCGGTCAATTATGGTGGAGGGCGGGCCGCCAGATATCTCCGCACCAAAACAGAGCATGACCATTATTGGCGGGTGGCACAAGGTGGTTTTGGCATCAACCGTCCGGTCATTGTCAAAGAAGGATTGATGGTGAATGCAGATGTCCGTTATTTTGATTTGAATGAATGGATTGACTTCATTGTCGGTTTCTACGCTAGTGCCGGTTCGTCTGCATCCGGTCAAAAATCATCCGGTGGCGGTTTGATCCAATACCTTGAACCCCATTGGTTCAGTCTGAAAGCTGATACGTTTGATGCTTTCGGTATCCGGGCGAAACAGGCTGTGGCAGAAGGTTCCCGTCATCATGGACGTTGGGAAATTGATGCATCTGCAGATGTACTGGACGGGCATATTGCCTATATTGAGAACAATGCCACCTATCCATATGGATGCCTGCAGGCAAAGCTGAAAAACTTTGATGTTTCTTGGCAGTCCATCAAGCCGCATTATGGTGCTTCAGGTAAGACGGCGGTATATCGTGGGGCATTGCCTTCGATGAATGTCGAAACAGAAAACCTGGGGTTGCTTGACCGTCATGACTTGGGCAATGCCTTGTTGAAAGCAGAGAGTGTCAAACGTGCGCGTGGGCATGAATGGCAGATCAAACAGCTGCGTATCAGCAATGAAGATGCTTTCATTGAAGCAACCGGCAAATGGACAGCATTGCCTGGGGAGCAGCCTAAAACCCAACTTGATTTCCAGTTGAATGTTTCCAATGAAGGCAATCTGCTGAAACGGTTGCTGTTCGATGGTCTGTTGAAAGGGGGTGTTGCTGTATACAAGGGCAGTATCCACTGGCAGGGACTGCCGTTCGTGCCTGACTTCGGCTCAATGTCTGGCAGGATGTCATCCAATCATACCAATGGTCAGTTCCTGAAAATCAAACCCGGCGCTGCCAAACTGCTGAGTGTTCTCAGTTTGCAGTCCTTGCCACGCCGTGCCGGTATGGATTTCAGGGACATCGCTGCAAAAGGATTTTCCTATGACAGTGTTGCAGGAGACTATGTCATTACCGATGGCATCATGAAAACCGACAACCTGCAGGTGATCGGGTTGCCAGCAGAAGTCGATTTGAAAGGCATCATCAATATTGTCGAGATGACACAGGATCTTGTGGCTGAGGTCAAGCCGGAAATCAATGCCGCGGGCGCATCAATTGCTGTGGGGCTGGTCAATCCACTTGTCGGTATTGGCACATTCCTTGCACAGACCTTGGCAAGGGAGCCACTGAAACAGGGATTCACCTATCACTATCATATTACTGGCAGTTGGGGAAATCCTGTTGTTGAGACAATAGATAAGGAAAAAGCGGTGTCTGAAAAACATGGGACTGCTGATTGGAAGGAATAAAGGGAGGCAGAGATGACAAAAGTTGCCGCAATCCAGATGGTGTCCACACCGGTCGTCAAAGAAAACCTCGTTACGGCAGCACGGTTGATTGATGAGGCAGTTGGGAAAGGCGCTGAGTTGGTGTTGTTGCCGGAATACTGGCCAGCCATTGGACGGCAGGATATTGAGAAACTGGATGATGCAGAACCTTACGGCAAAGGGCCGATACAGCACTTCATGGCAGAGACAGCCAAGAAGCATCGTATCTGGCTGATTGGCGGTACGCTTTCATTGGTTTCTCCAGAACCAGGCAAAGTGCTGAATACGACCTTGGTTTATAGCCCTGAAGGCATCAATATTGCCCGGTATGACAAGATTCATCTGTTTGGGTTTTCAACTGAACGCGAAGCTTATGATGAATCCACTGTCATCAGTCAGGGTGATTCCGTCTCTACATTTGAAGCACCATTTGGCAAGATCGGCCTGTCTGTCTGTTATGACCTGCGCTTTCCAGAACTCTACCGTGCATTGGGAGACTGTCAACTGATGGTCGTTCCAGCTGCATTCACCTACACAACCGGTCAGGTGCATTGGGAAATCCTGCTCCGTGCACGTGCCATTGAGAACCAGACCTATATCCTTGCTGCCGCCCAGGGAGGGAGGCATCCAACAGGGCGCCGTACTTGGGGACATTCCATGCTGATTGATCCGTGGGGACAGATACGGTCGGTCTGTATTGAAGGGGAAGGACTTGCCATTGGCGATATTGATGCCAAGCTGCTGTCTTCTGTTCGGGAAAAACTGCCGGCATTGAAACACCGTCGGCTCTGATTTTCCTGGCAGTCGCTTTGCAAGTTGCATTAAAATCAACCTTTTGATGAAAACCTAGGATAGGCCTCCCATGTCTTCACAGCATCTTTCTCCTGACAACCTGATACAGGCCAAAACCATTCTTCTGGATCCTTTTGGTTTGGATGAGCAGATATTGATGAATACGATGGGTGAAATATTCACCCATCAGATTGATTATGTAGATCTGTACTTTCAGTTCACCAAGAACGAAGGGTGGAGCCTTGAGGATGGCAAAGTCAAATCTGGCAGTTTTTCCATTGACAAAGGTGTTGGTGTCCGTGCGGTTTCTGGTGACAAAACTGCCTTTTCTTATTCTGATGACATCTCCCTGACCGCATTGCACGATGCGGCAGCGGCTGTACGGACCATTGGCAGGCAGGGAGCAGGGACGGCAGCGCTGGTATCCGGCATGAGCCGATTGGATACCCGTGCATTGTATCTGCCGGAAGATCCTTTCCAGACATTGTCCGCGTCAGAAAAAGTAGCCCTGCTTGAAAAAGTGGAAAAAACCGCCAAGGCGATGGATTCCCGTATTGTCCAGGTCATGGCTGGGTTGGCAGGAGAATGCGATGTCGTATTGGTTGCCCGCAGTGATGGGAAGCTGGCAGCGGATATACGGCCATTGGTCCGTTTGTCGGTGACAGTGATTGCCGAAGAGAACGGCCGCAGGGAAATTGGCAGCAGTGGTGGCGGTGGTCGTTTTGGTTATGGCTATTTCACTGATGCAATGGTCAAGGAATATGTTGGGCAGGCAGTGCACTCTGCATTGACCATGCTCAATGCACGTCCTGCCCCAGCCGGACCGATGACAGTCGTTTTGGGTTCAGGTTGGCCAGGTGTCCTGTTGCATGAAGCGGTAGGACATGGTCTTGAAGGGGATTTCAATAGAAAGGGATCCAGTGCTTTTGCTGGATTGCTGGGTCAGAAAGTCGCTGCTGACAATATCACCGTCATTGATGATGGCACCATTGCAGACCGCCGTGGTTCGTTGAATATGGATGATGAAGGCAACCAGACTCAGCGCAATGTCCTGATTGAGAATGGTGTGCTTAAGGGCTATTTGCAGGACTCCCTGAATGCCCGTTTGATGAAGATGCCGCTGACAGGCAATGGCCGCCGTCAGTCCTATGCGCATCTGCCGATTCCACGCATGACAAATACCTTCATGCTGGGAGGGGACAAAGAACCCGCGGAAATCATTGCTTCTGTCAAGAATGGCCTGTATGCTGTTAATTTTGGCGGGGGACAGGTTGATATCACCAGTGGCAAGTTTGTTTTCTCGGCAAGCGAGGCCTATCTCATTGAGGATGGTAGGATCACCCGTCCTGTGAAAGGAGCGACCCTGATAGGCAATGGTCCAGATGTCCTCAAACGGGTTTCAATGATTGGCAATGACCTGAAGCTGGATACCGGTATCGGCGTCTGTGGCAAGGAAGGACAGAGCGTGCCTGTGGGTGTTGGCATGCCAACCATCCGCTTGGACGATTTGACAGTCGGAGGAACTGCCGGTTGATGAAAAACTTTGTCATTTCTGAAAACTGGTTTACAATAAAATCCATTGATAGAAAAAGGTGTTTTGTAAAGTGTTGAATTTCTCCCGATTTTATTTCTTTTGGTTTAGCCGTTTGCTCAGAGGGCGGTGAAAGGTCGGGTCACAACTATACGAAGCCAACGACAAAGAATGCCGAAACCGCCAGAAAAACTGGCGGTTTTTTCATATAGACATACAGGGATTTTGAGGGAAACCAATCATGCTAAAGCCAATTGATGATTTACGTATTGTTGCAATGAAAGAACTGACGCCACCATCCCATCTGATCAGTGCTTTCCCTTGCCGGGCAGAAACCGCAAGGACAGTGTCAGAATGCCGTGATGAAATCCATAAGGTCTTGCAGGGCAAAGATGACCGTCTGATAGCAATTGTCGGACCGTGTTCCATTCATGACCCGAAAGCGGCGGTGGAATATGCTGAACGTTTGCGGGCGGAACGTGAACGCTATAAGGATGACCTGATTATCCTGATGCGAGTTTATTTCGAGAAACCCCGGACCACCATCGGCTGGAAGGGACTGATCAACGATCCTTTCCTTGACCAGAGTTACCGCATCAATGAAGGCCTGCATATTGCCCGAGAACTGCTGCAGAAAGTCAATATGATGGGATTGCCTGCGGCAACGGAATTCCTGGATATGATCAGTCCGCAATATATTGCAGATATGGTCAGCTGGGGGGCTATCGGCGCACGTACTACGGAATCCCAGGTCCATCGTGAACTGTCTTCAGGGCTGTCCTGTCCTGTTGGCTTCAAGAATGGTACGGATGGCAATGTGAAGATTGCCATTGATGCCATAAAGGCAGCATCCCATCCCCATCATTTCCTGTCTGTCACCAAGAGTGGGCATACGGCAATCTTCCAGACCCAGGGCAATCAGGATTGCCATATCATCCTGCGTGGCGGTTTCAAGCCAAACTATGATCCTGCAAGTGTTGATGCCGCAGCTCAGGCGTTG
This sequence comes from Oxalobacter sp., assembly GCA_051885335.1. Taxonomy (GTDB): domain Bacteria; phylum Pseudomonadota; class Gammaproteobacteria; order Burkholderiales; family Burkholderiaceae_D; genus Oxalobacter. Next base: position 11,572 of record JBJEXA010000255.1, read on the forward strand.
GAAAGCAATGGAATTGCGCCCAATATCATGATTGACGCTTCCCATGGCAACAGTTCCAAGAAAGCCGAGAACCAGGTCCCTGTCTGCGAAAACATTGCAGAAAATGTGGCAGGCGGCAACCAGCATATTGTCGGTGTTATGATTGAGTCCAATCTGGTTGCTGGCCGTCAGGATCTGGGTGATGGCAAGAACCTGACTTATGGCCAGTCCATCACTGATGCTTGCTTGGGATGGCAGGACAGCAGCAATCTGCTTGGGAAACTGGCGGAATCTGTCCGCCGTCGCCGGGATACTGTGAAAAAGTAACCCTTTCCCAGAACAGCAATTCCCCTGTCAGGAAATGTTTCCTGGCAGGGGAATTTTTTAGGGGAAGGGAAAATCAGTTGCGGAAATTGTTGAATTCCAGCGGGATGTCTTTGACCTTCTCGCGAAGCATTTGCATGGTCGCCTGAAGGTCATCTTTTTTATTGCCCGTGACACGGACGGTTTCTCCCTGGATGCTTGCCTGGACTTTCAGCTTGTTGTCCTTGACCAGCCTGACGATTTTCTTCGCCATATCTGACTGGATACCATTCTTGACGGTGACAACCTGCTTCACCTTGTCCCCACTGATTTTCTCAATCTTGGATTCTTCCAGGAAACGGACATCGACCTTGCGTTTCGTCATTTTATTGGTCAATACATCACGGACCTGACCCAGCTGAAATTCAGAATCAGCGAAAACAGTCAGTTCAGCTTCTTTCTGTTCAACACGGGCATCACTGCCACGGAAATCGAAACGGGTGCCGATTTCCTTGTTCGCCTGGTCAACGGCATTCCGTACCTCGACCATGTTTGCTTCAGAAACAATATCAAAAGATGGCATAGTATCCCTTTCTTCAAAAGCGTCTGACAGTGAAAAGTGTCAAACTGATCAAAACTGCGGGCATTTTACCGAATATTTGCCAGATTTGTTATGCCCAAGGATTACTGCTTTCCGGTTCGCGGATCCCCACCAACAGGGACTGGTCCCATAAATACCATCTGCCATCCTTTGCCAACCGTAGTTTTACAGGCCTTGGGGAATCTGCCCCTCCTGACCGGATAAACAGATTGGCGTAGTTTTCTTCCTGATAAGAATAAGGGTTTTCACTGACAGTGATGGTATAAGGTTCACTGGGCAGATAATTATTCTTTGGGATTGCGCCTGAAAAATAAGAACGGGGAACATAGTCCCTGTCCCGGAAACGGTCGGCGATGAACTGCTTTTCTGTCGGGGTCATCGGACGGGGACCCCGCAAGTAATCAAGCATCTTGAGAGACAGGTCTTTATCATCAGGGTAGAAACAGAATGCCAGTACAGTCAATGCTGCTGTTTCAAAAGGCGTTAAAAGGGATGCCTGTGGCAGCGATTGGAAATCATCCAGTGTCTCTGGCAGTTTCTGGAAAATGATGTCCACACTGCGGTTGCCTGTATTGGTTGTGGCAGTCTGTGGTGCAGCTGGATTGTTTTTCAGTTTATCAAAGAGTCCCATCCGTCTTTCTCCATGGCTGTTATCAATGGTGTTGCCAACCTATGCAGGATATCTGTAAGCGTGGTAACAGCCATCATACAGGCTGACGCATTGAAAAGCATGGGTTTATGAGGAAAAATCCCATCTTCCTTTCGCAAAAAACTCGACAGATCCATCGAATAGTCATTAAGATGGTATCCTGGTTCTGAAGGGCGGGAAGCCCTTTTCCTCTTGTTATGACATTTGACCATCATGAACAGCCATACCGCACTCCAAAAGCAAGTTTCCCTGAAACCTTTCAATACGTTCGGCATTGATGCGGTTGCCGCCAATTACCTGGAAATCCATGGTATCCAGGATCTGGAACGGGTGTTTCAGGATGAAAACCTGCGGAAAATGCCCCGCCTGATCCTGGGAGGAGGCAGCAACCTGTTGCTGGTGTCAGAACGCTTTGAAGGCATTGTCCTGCGGATGGTCAACAAGGGGATTGCTGTTGAGCGTGATGATGGTCATATGGTCTATCTTCGGGTTTCCGCAGGTGAGAAATGGCATGATTTTGTCATGTGGACGTTGGAAAACGGTTATCCGGGATTGGAGAACATGTCATTGATTCCTGGTACAGTCGGTGCCGCACCTGTCCAGAACATCGGCGCCTATGGTATGGAACTGAAAGACCGTTTCTATTCCATGCGGGCATTTGATTTCCAGACAGGACAGATGGTTGAATTGGACAGGGAAGACTGCGCTTTTTCTTACCGCGACAGTGTTTTCAAACATGGGATGAAAGACCGTCTGGTCATCACAGACCTGACCTTTGCCCTGCCGAAAGCATGGCAACCCAATATCAGTTACGGTGAAGTGGCAAAGACCCTGACAGAAAAGGGCATCACAACGCCGACTGCGGAACAGGTCAGTCAGACCATCATCGCTATCCGTCAACGTAAACTGCCTGATCCTGAGGTACAGGGCAATGCAGGCAGTTTTTTCCAGAATCCGACGGTCACTGCAGAACAGATGGCAGTATTGAAAACCAAATATCCAAACATGCCATCCTATCCTCAGCCAGATGGCCGGTTCCGTATTGCGGCAGGCTGGCTGATTGACCAATGCGGCTGGAAAGGCAGACAGTTGGGACAGGCAGGTGTCTGTGCAACGCAGGCACTGGTTTTGGTGAATTGTGGTGGTGTCAAAGGCAGGGAAATCGCTGAACTGGCAAAAGCCATCCAGACAGATGTCCAGATGAAGTTCGGTCTTTTATTGGTGCCAGAACCGGTTTTTATCTAAAGCCTATTTAGACGATTTCTTGACAAAGTTTGTTAAACAACCGCTAACCAGCGTTTTATTGTCAACAGTGCCCTTTTCAGTGATAAGGGCGGTCACCAGTTCAGCAGGGGTCACATCAAAGGCAGGGTTTCTGATGTTTACCCCTTCGGGCGCCCAGTGGCAGTCACGGTAGCCTTTGACTTCATCGGCGGGGCGTTCTTCAATCGGGATAGCATTGCCATCTGGTATCGACAGGTCAATAGTGGATAGTGGACAGGCGACATAAAACGGGATGTTGTGCCGTTTCGCCAAGACTGCCACCATATAGGTGCCAATCTTATTGGCAACATCCCCATTGGCAGCAACACAATCAGCGCCGACAACAACTGCATCAATTTCGCCACGGCTCATGAAGTAGCCAGACATATTGTCGGTAATCAGCGTGACAGGAATTTTTTCCTGAGCCATCTCCCAAGCCGTCAAGCGTGCCCCTTGCAGGAAAGGCCGGGTTTCATCGGCAAAAACGGCAATCTTCTTGCCTGATTCGATTGCCGAACGGAAAACGCCTAACGCAGTCCCATGACCGGCCGTTGCCAGAGCACCTGCATTGCAATGGGTCAAGACCCGCATGCCGTCTTCCAACAGGGATGCGCCATAATCACCCATCTGACGGTTGATCTGGATATCCTCATACAATATGGTATGGGCTTCTTGGAGCAGGAGTTCTGCAAGTGCGGACTGGGACAGGTGGCGGCTGTTTTCCCAAAGCCTGCGCATACGGTTCAATGCCCAGAAAAGATTCACGGCGGTAGGGCGACTTGCCGCCAGAACCTTGAAACCGTTTTCTAATGCCTCGGTAAAAACAGCAATAGGTTCCGTCTTCAACCGTTCCGCTTCCAATGCCACACCATAAGCGGCGGCAACCCCGATGGCAGGCGCACCCCTGATAACCATTGTGCGGATGGCTTCTGCAACACCTTTTGCAGAATTGTAGGTAGGATAGGCGATCTGATGGGGCAATAGCCGTTGGTCAATCATCTCAATCTGACTGCCGTTCCAACGCAGGGTTTCAACAGAGGTTCCCATTAGTCAGTCTCCTTCAAATTGGCAAAGGGCATAGACAGGGCAACCAATAGCTGATAGCTTTTCCATGCCTTTAAGATCAGGCAGATTGATGATAAAAGCGCATTCAATCACTTCACCGCCACATCGACGGATAAGTTTCACCGCTGCTTCAGCAGAGCCACCTGTCGCTATCAGGTCATCAACCAACAGAACCCGATCGCCAGGATGGATGTCATCGGTATGGATTTCCAGCGTATTGCTGCCATATTCCAGGTCATAGTCTTCTCTGAAGACTTCGCACGGCAATTTGCCTTTCTTGCGGATAAGCACCAATCCTGTGCCTGTCAGATAAGCGAGCGGTGCGGCGAACAGGAACCCCCTTGAGTCAATGGCGGCAATATGGTCGATTTTCTGCCCCTTGTACCGTTCAGCAAGTTGGTCAATCGCCATCTTCAACCCTTCAGGGTTGTTCAACAGGCTTGTAATGTCCCGGAACAGGATGCCTTTCTTCGGATAATCAGGAATGGTACGGATAAAATCAGTCAGTTGTTTGGTCATAAAACACCTATCATTTCCGCTTGAAATAATCTTTGAACCTGCTATGGACAGCAGCCATCTGCGTATCACTGAGCAGAGGGACACTGCCGGTCTGGAGCAGCCGCCAGTATTGTTCACACAGGGATTCTGCCTCCATGGTAACCGCCAATGCATGGTCAAGGCTGTAACCGGCAACCAGCATACCGTGATGTGCCAACAGGCAGGCATAACCTTTGCCAAGGGTTGCCACAGTGGCATCAGACAGTTCCTGGGAGCCGAACAGCGCATAAGGCGCACAGGGAATGGTGTTACCTCCGGTCATGGCAATCATATAATGGAATGGAGGGACATCCTTTCCCATACAGGCAATGGTCGTTGCAAAGGTGGAATGGGTATGTACCACTGCCTGGACATCAGGGCGGGCAAGATAGACATCGCGGTGCATCCGCCATTCACTGCTGGGTTTCATGCCTTCAAGCAGATTGCCTTCCCTATCCAGCAGACAGATATCATCAATAGACATCAGATGGGGGGCAACACCGCTTGGTGTAATCAGGAATCCTTGTCTACATCGCAGACTAATATTGCCACTAGTGCCACGGTTGATGCTATCAGTCACCAGTCTGCGACTGGTTTCAACCAATTGTTTCCGTTTGTCCATGAATATTTTCAGTTCTAAGTATCCGTCCGGCAATTGTATCCAGTTTCTTCAGCAGTTCAGGATCCCTGCTGTCTAGTGAAGTGATCAAGGCAAAATCCAACGCATGGCGGCAGGCACAGTCAGGGCCGGAACGGTCTTTCTGGATGACAGGAATAACTGCTTGTAACAGCTTCTGAGCTTTAGCGGCATTATTTGAAAATGTTTCAATAATCTGCTGAACAGTGACGTGATCATGGTCTGGATGCCAGCAGTCATAATCAGTGACCATAGCAATGGTGGTATAGCAGATTTCCGCTTCGCGGGCGAGTTTGGCTTCAGGAATATTTGTCATTCCGATTACATCACATCCCCAAATCCGGTACATCTGGGATTCTGCATAGGTTGAGAATTGTGGACCTTCTATTGCCAGATAAGTCCCACCCAATACAGATTCAATACCAAGTTTCTGGGTGGTCTCATAAACTGTCTTTGCAAGGCGGTGGCAGATAGGATGTGCCATGGAAACATGGGCAACACAGCCTTTACCGAAGAAAGAGCGGGAACGGGAAACCGTGCGGTCAATGAACTGGTCAATGATGATAAACATTCCCGGCTTCAGGTTTTCCCGCAAAGAACCGACAGCACTGACAGAAATCAGGTCAGTCACACCAACACGCTTCAAGACATCAATATTTGCCTGATAATTAATATCACTTGGCGACAGAGAGTGTCCCCGACCATGCCGGGGCAGGAAAACCAAGGATTCTCCATGGATTTTCCCGAAAAGGAGTTCATCGGAAGGTTCCCCAAAGGGTGAAGAAATTTTTTCCCAGTGTGTTTCAGTCAGTCCTTCAAGGTTATAGATACCGCTTCCACCGATAATGCCCAGCATAGAAATCCCTGTGTAATTGGTTGCAAGATGCCATTATCAAATGGGGGATACGATTATGCAACCGCTTGAGGCTGCTATTGGGCGGCAGGCAAAACCGATACTTCAGGCAAACATGGTCATATGTGTGGTGGTCGAGTCCATATGGAACTTGGTACCCGCCTTGTCATGCAACTTGACACTATCGCTTTCCAGCCAGGTGACGGTATAACCGGCCATAAAGGTCTAGGTCGGTTTTTTTCCGCAAGGTTGAACATAACCATTACCGACATGGGCTAAGGTGTAGACATATAGTGTTTAAAGGGTCTTGTCTCCGATGTAACGGTCGTCAGGCGATCTTGGCAGCACCGAAGCGAACGGACCCGTCAAGGTAGCACGGATTGCTGAAGGTATGCTTGGCGGTGATGCCGATATCGTAGTATTCATGTTCGCCACTGCCTTTGGCATAGGAGACATAGGATATAGAGAACCATCCTGCTTCAGCGAATCCGGTGAAGGTGTACTAGGCAGGGCTTGGGGCTATCCTAAATGAACTTAGTTATCTAGGACAGCCCCCAGGGCTTTACCTGCAATACCGTCGGCGCGAGAGACGGTGTTAACATCGACATGGGAACTGTCGGTAACGGGAAGAACCATCGTTGATGACACCGAAGGTGTCTTTGCCAGCAAAGGATATCACGGTCAATGGTTGATATGGCTTCATCGGCGACAAATTCTGCATCCTAGTTGACCATAGCAACGGTGCTGAGCAACGATTCAGAGAGTGCGGTTTTTGAATTTTCGTCTGTATCGGATTCGTTGATATCGGTTTCATTGATTTCCCAACGGTTCTTGACGAAGGTTGAGGTTCTTTCTAGAGTGGCGTTGGAGATAGTCAGCACAGGTTTGCTGTCGCCTTTGTCAGAGTTGACTGTGCCGTTGCTGGGAGCATCCGGGAACAAGCGGTTTTTCCTTCATTATACGTTCTACCCGTTTGTGGTTGATAGAGGCAGTTATCCACTGTGCCTCAAAAGTCGGGCTTATCTCCATGACTTCATCTATTGCAGTAGAAACCTGTTCGTTCAATTGAGTTGGCTTATTGGTCTGCTGTCTGGAATCCCTCCAGTCCAACGGTTTGTCCAACTGCCTGCCGATGTTTGAGCACGCCAGCCTCAGGGTATCCGACACCGGTTTGACAGGATAGCCCCAGTGAATCAGGGCTAACGCGCAATCCACTTTTTTGACTTGGCATACGCCACAGCTTCCTCAAGGATGGTGTTTTTTGCGACTTCCTTGCCGAGCAGCCTCTGCAAACGCTTGATTTCTTTCAAAGCCTGCCCATACTGTTTTGCAGAGACGGCAGACTACCCTTCAGACACCGACAGCGTGGCATCCTCACGTTCAAGAGCCTGTCACTACAGCAGAGATAGCGTAACACCATACGTCCTGACAGCAGAAGAAACGGTGTTGCTGGGGAGATAGGTTTCCCTGAGCAAGGCGAGTTTCTGCTAGGTTGAGCACCTGCACCTTTCGGGAACCAGTGTCACAGTTTGTGACAATCTGCCAGAACATGAAGAAGATAGCACTGATACTGTCTCGCCGGGATGATGGGGATGGTTTTCTGCTGTTACGGGCAGTTGGAAACACTGTGAGGCGGTTTTGGGGGCTGGTAGTACCCGCTCACAAGGCGGGACAGGCCGCTGTTCTCTGATTATCCCTCTGGAAAAACAGAAGGCTTCGAAAAATCAATTTTTCGAAGCCTTCTTCAACAGCTTGACCTGGACCATCTTTCGATGATCCAGTTTTTTGCTTTTAGTAATTATTTTCTGTTGCGGATGTTTGCAGCAATACGCATACGCAAAGCATTCAGTTTGATAAAACCGTTTGCATCTTTCTGGTCATAGGCACCGGCATCATCTTCAAAAGTGGCGATGGTGGTGTCAAACAAAGAGTCTTTGGCAGAGTCACGGCCGACAACTATGACATTGCCTTTGTACAGTTTGACACGGACAGTTCCATTAACATGTTCTTGGGTATGGTCAATCAGGGTCTGCAAGGCAACACGTTCTGGAGACCACCAGTAACCATTATAGATAATGGAAGCATAGCGTGGCATCAATTCATCTTTCAGATGAGCGACTTCACGGTCTAGGCAGATGGATTCAATAGCACGGTGCGCTTTCAGCATGATGGTGCCTCCCGGTGTTTCATAGCAGCCACGGGATTTCATGCCGACATAGCGGTTCTCGACCAAGTCCAGACGGCCGATGCCATGTTTTGCACCAAGACGGTTCAGTTCCATCAGAACGGAAGCCGGAGACAGTTTTTTGCCGTTCAGGGCAATGATGTCGCCTTTTGCATATTCAATATCTAAGTATTCTGCTTGGTCAGGGGCTTCTTCAGGGCTGCATGTCCAACGCCACATGGAAGTTTCTGGTTCCGCATTCGGATTTTCCAGATAACGGCCTTCATAGCTGATATGCAACATATTGGCATCCATTGAATAAGGTGCCCCTCCCTGTTTATGTTTCATTTCAATTTCAATGCCAGCTGCTTCAGCGTAAGCCAATAATTTCTCACGAGAAGTCAGTTTCCATTCACGCCATGGCGCAATGACTTTGACGTTTGGCATCAGAGCATAGGCACCCAGTTCAAAACGGACTTGGTCATTACCCTTGCCGGTTGCACCATGGGAGATGGCGTCAGCTCCTGTCAGTTTTGCGATTTCAACTAGGCGTTTGGCAATCAAAGGACGGGCAATGCTGGTACCCAGCAGATATTCCCCTTCGTAAATTGTATTCGCACGGAACATCGGGAAAACAAAATCACGGACAAATTCTTCACGCAGGTCATCAATGAAAATGTTTTCTGGCTTGATGCCGAATTTCAGCGCCTTCTGGCGGGCGGGTTCCAGTTCTTCACCTTGTCCTAGATCAGCTGTGAAAGTGACGACTTCACACTGATAAGTATCCTGAAGCCATTTCAGGATGACAGAGGTGTCCAAGCCACCGGAATAGGCGAGGACCACTTTCTTTACTTCGCTCATAGTTTTCTCTCGTTGTTCAGTTGGATAGTGTGCGGATGGATTGTGGCAGGAACTACAAGTCATACCGATTTTTAAACAGGCTCATTTTATGCCGATTCATCTGAAACGGAAATATGCCCCGTTTCAGAAAACAGGCATTCCCCTACTGCTGGTACAGAGAGGGAAATCTAGTGGATTTTATTCAACCCTGCCTTTGACAAAATATTCCAACAAGGCTTTCTGGACGTGCAGTCGGTTTTCAGCTTCGTCCCAGACGACAGATTGAGGACCGTCAATGACTTCTGCCTCAACTTCTTCTCCGCGATGGGCTGGCAGGCAGTGCATGAACAGTGCATCAGGTTTTGCGCGCGTCATCTTGGCAGCATCGACATTCCAACCTGCAAATGCTTTTTTGCGGATTTCGTTCTCCTCTTCCCACCCCATACTGGTCCAGACATCGGTGGTAACCAGATCGGCACCTTCACAGGCATCGGATGGGTCATCAAACAGGGTGAAATGGCTATGGTCTTTGGAAACCCAGTTGTAGTCGATATCGTAACCCTTTGGCGTGGAGACATTGACATGGAAGCCGAAGACTTCTGCTGCCTGCAGCCAGGAATACAGCATGTTGTTTGCATCGCCAATCCAGGTTACTGTCTTATCTTTGATGGAACCACGGTGTTCGATATAGGTGAAAACATCAGCAAAAACTTGGCATGGATGATGTTCATCTGTCAGGCCATTGATGACGGGAACCCGAGAATTTGCAGCAAAACGCTCGATGATTTCCTGACCGAAAGTCCGAATCATAATGATATCAGACATGCGTGACATAACCTGTGCGGCATCCTCGATAGGTTCACCACGTCCCAGCTGGCTGTCACGGGTGTTCAGATAGACAGCCGTGCCGCCTAGTTGATGCATACCCGCTTCAACAGACAGGCGGGTA
>JBJEXA010000256.1:0-5445 GCA_051885335.1 Oxalobacter sp.
ATACCTGTTTCATATCTATTAATGGATTTTCTTCCATATGATATGCTCCTCGATGCTTTAAATCATAACGATAAAGTAAACATGGTGCCGGATGCCGGAAATTCAAGCGGTATCTGGGACTGATATGGCGCATTATCTGGACTGAATGGAAAATGACCCGACAGGAACAGGACAGTCTTGGACCCCGTGAGTCTATGGAATACGATGTTATTGTGGTGGGGGCTGGTCCCGCGGGGCTGGCTGCTGCCATCCGGATCAAACAGTTGGCAGAACAGCAGGGACGGGCTGTTTCAGTCTGCGTGCTGGAGAAAGGGGTGGAGCCTGGGGCGCATATTGTTTCTGGTGCCATCATGGATCCGGTTGCGCTGACGGAGCTTTTCCCGGATTGGCAGGAACGTGGTGCGCCTGTTACAACAGCGGTTTCGGAGGAACGTTTCCTGTTCCTGGGCAGGAGCAAGGTATCGAAGACGCCTGAATGGATGATGCCGAAGGCGTTGCAGAATGATGGCTGTTTTGTCATTTCCCTGGCGGAACTGGTCCGTTGGCTGGCGGTACAGGCTGAGGATCTGGGGGTGGATGTGTTCCCGGGGTTTGCCGCAACGGAAGTGCTTTATGACGGGAACGGAGCGGTCAAGGGTGTGGCAACCGGTGATATGGGGATCGGCAGGAATGGCAGGCCAACTAGCCGTTTTCAGCGGGGTATGGAGCTGTTTGCCCGTTATACGGTGTTTGCAGAAGGGACACGTGGGCAGCTGGGCAGACAGGTCATCGGAAAATACGGCCTTGATGCCGGGCGTGACCCGCAGGCTTATTCTATCGGCATCAAGGAAATCTGGCAGATCAGGCCGGAAGTCCATAATCCGGGACTGGTCATCCATACGGCAGGATGGCCCTTGGACCGGTACACTTATGGCGGTTCGTTCCTCTACCATATGGCAGATGGCAAGGTTGCCATCGGGTTTACGGTCGGGTTGAATTACAGCAATCCATGGCTGTCGCCTTTTCAGGAGTTCCAGCGTTATAAGACGCATCCGACCATCCGGGCTTTCTTGGAAGGGGGTAAGCGTTTGGCTTATGGTGCCCGTGCTTTGACGTCAGGAGGACTGCAGGCGTTGCCAGAGACGGTTTTCCCGGGCGGTATGCTGGTTGGCTGTGAAGCGGGATTCTTGAATGGTGGCCGTATCAAAGGTATCCATACGGCTATCAAGTCAGGGATGCTGGCAGCTGAAGCTATTGTCCCAGCGCTTGCCGAAGGGCGTTGTCAGGATGTACTGAAGGATTATCCGATGGCTTTCCGGAAATCCTGGCTATATAAAGAGCTGTATTCAGTCCGCAATTTCAAGCCTTGGATGGAGAAGAAGCTGAAATGGGCGACGTTGATGTTCGGGATGGATCAGGTGCTTTTCCGGGGTAAGGCTCCGTGGACATTGCACCGCCATGTGCCTGATTATGTTTATCTGCAGCCCGCGGCGGAATCTAAACCGATTGATTATCCTAAACCAGATGGCGGGCTGACATTCGATATGCCTTCTTCTGTCTATCTGTCAGGAACGATGCATGAGGAAGACCAGCCTGTGCATCTGACGCTGAGGGATGCTGAAAAGCCTCTGACGGTCAATCTGCCGAAGTATGCTGGTCCGGAAGCCCGTTATTGTCCAGCTGGGGTTTATGAGTATGTGACTGGTTCGGATGGGAAGCAGCGGCTTCAGATCCATGCTGCGAACTGCCTGCATTGCAAGACTTGTGATATCAAGGATCCAGAACAGAATATCATCTGGATTGCCCCAGAGGGTGGTGGTGGACCGGTTTACCCAGATATGTAGTGTCTGGAAGACAGTGTTCTGGTATGACGGGATTGATTCTGCTAGCATGGCAGGATTGTCTGCATTGGAGGGATCATGTCGGTTCAGATTGTTGGGACAGTGCCGTTTGACGGTCAGAAACCGGGAACATCCGGTTTGCGTAAGCAGGTGGCTGTTTTCCAACAACCCCATTATCTGGAGAATTTTGTCCAGTCTATTTTCGATACGGTTGAAGGGTTTCAGGGCAAGACGCTTGTTTTGGGCGGGGATGGCCGTTTCCATAATGATGTGGCTATCCAGACGATTTTGAAGATGGCGGCTGCAAATGGTGTTGGCAAGGTCATGGTTGGTCAGAACGGTATTTTGTCCACACCGGCATGCAGCTGTGTGATCCGGAAACACGGTACGTTTGGTGGGATTGTCCTGTCAGCCAGTCACAATCCGGGCGGTCCTGATGGGGATTTCGGCATTAAGTTCAATATCGGGAATGGTGGACCGGCGCCGGAGAAGGTCACGGATGCCATCTATGCCCGTTCGTTAGCCATCAGGTCTTACCGCATTGTTGATGCGCCTGTTGTGGATCTGTCAGTGTTGGGCATGACCCTGATAGCTGACATGGTGGTCGAGGTGTTTGACCCGGTTGCCGATTATGCCGCCCAGATGGCTTCGCTGTTTGATTTTAATGCTATCCGTGGCCTGTTCCGCAAAGGGTTCCGGCTGCGCTTTGATGCGATGCATGCTGTCTGCGGGCCTTATGCCCGCCGTATTGTGGAAGGAATGCTGGGGGCACCTGCCGGTACGGTTATCCACGCCGATCCTCTGCCGGATTTTGGCGGGCATCATCCGGACCCCAATCCGGTCAATGCCAAAGATCTGATTGTATGGATGAATGGTCCTGATGCAGCGGATATGGCGGTGGCGACTGATGGGGATGGCGATCGCAATATGATTGTCGGTAAGGGCATTGCTGTGACACCTTCTGACAGCCTTGCCATCCTGACAGCGAATGCCTCATTGGTGCCGGGGTATTGTGATGGGATTGACGGGGTTGCCCGTTCCATGCCGACTTCTGCCGCAGTGGATCGAGTGGCAATGGTATTGGGGATTCCTTATTATGAGACCCCGACAGGTTGGAAGTTTTTTGGCAATCTGCTGGATGATGGGCGTATCACGTTCTGTGGCGAGGAGAGTTATGGCACCAGTTCCCGGCATATCCGTGAGAAAGACGGCATCTGGGCAATCCTGTTCTGGCTGAACCTGTTGGCCAAGACAGGGGATTCTGTCACAGGGATGGTGCAGAAGCACTGGGCTCATTTTGGGCGGAATTATTATTCCCGCCATGATTATGAGGGCATCGACAGTGACCGTGCCAATGCGCTGATGGATTATCTGCGGAGCCGTCTGGACAGCCTGTCGAAGCAGGTTTCTGGTATGCTGACGGTTGCCAGGGCAGATGAGTTCACTTATACCGATCCGGTGGACGGTTCGGTTTCGGCACATCAGGGTATCCGGATTTTCTTCACGGATGGTTCACGCATTGTTTTCCGTTTGTCGGGTACCGGGACGATTGGTGCGACTTTGCGGGTTTATTTTGACCGTTATGATGCAGAGAAGCTGGATCTTGACCCGCAGGTTGCCTTGGAGGAACTGATTGGTTTTGCTGGAGAGGTTGCGCAGATCAAGGCATTTACAGGATTACTGGAGCCGACGGTTGTGACGTGATGTCAGGAAAGGATCGATTATGGGCATGACACCGAAAGAGGCTGCCGCCAAGTTCTGGGATGACGTTTACTGTGAAGAGGCGTATGTTTTCGGGACAGCGCCGAATGGTTGGTTTGCTGAGCACGGGCATCTGCTGGAGAAAGGACAGCGGGTGCTGATGGTTGCGGACGGGGAAGGACGGAACAGTGTCTGGTGTGCCCGGAAGGGGATGGCTGTCGATGCGTTTGATCTGTCTGGGACTGCGATACGCAAGGCCAGGAAACTGGCGCAGGACAATAGTGTTTCTGTTAATTTCTCAGTCTGTGGCGTTGATGATTGGCCATGGCATCCAGATGTTTATGATGCGGTCGCGGTGATTATGTGTCAGTTTGCGACGCCTGCGATGCGTGATGTCCTATTCCGAAATTGTATCGGGACGCTGAGGCGTAATGGGCTCCTGTTTGTCTTGGGATATTCTCCCAAGCAGCTGGAATACGGCACGGGTGGTCCGCCTTGGGTTGAACGTCTCTATACCGAGGAGCTGTTGCGGACATTGGTAGATGGTATGGAAATCCTGGAACTTTCAAGCTGGGATGAAGAGGTCAAGGCAGGCAGGCACCAAGGCAGGTCAGCTTTGGTGGGGCTGGTTGCCCGGAAGAAATGATGTGGATGCGTTGCGTCACGGTATTTGACGGTATACTCACATTTTCGGTTAAAAAGTAAAAAGGGCTGTTTTTTTATGGCGATTGTAAAGTGCAAGGTCTGCGGCAGGGATGTGGATGAAGATGCTCTGAAATGTCCAGGGTGTGATTCTTTGGGACCAAAACGGGGTAAGAAAATCCGCCGTAATATGTTTATTGCGCTTGGGGTGATTGTCGTTCTATTCGGGTATGGCTGGTACTATAAGTCTCAGGAGGTGGTGAAACCGGTTGAGCAGGTCGAGAAAGAAGCCAGGGAAGACAGGCGGTCTCAGCGTGGTGTCGCAGCTTCCCTGATGCTTCGGTCGCGGCTTGCCAATCCAGCATCAATGAAGATTACCAGGGCACTGTCGAATGAGGATGGTTCCAATCTCTGCTTTGAATTCACGGAAACCGATGCGTCTGGTAAGCGGAAATCCAGCAAGGGGGTGGTGTATGACGGCGGCGAACCCAGTATGAAACCTTCAGACTGGAACCTGTTCTGCGAGCATAAGTCGATGCGTCCAATCAAGCTGGTCATCAGAACAGATGATGATTGAATGATTATCCAGTAGTCAGGCAGGAAGGATGGCAGTACCAACCGGTGTGCCATCCTTTTTCTTTGGAGGTTATGGGTTGGTTCCCAGGCAGGTAGGCTGCAGGCGTTCCATCATGGCTTTCATGCGCTGGTCCATGACGGCTCCCATTTTGTTTTCAAGCTGCGGGGTTTTCTGAATCAGCATACGGCCTGTCGGCGATTCATAGAAGGCGATCAGGTCTTGCAGTTCTTCTTCTGTGAAGGTTTCCCGGTAGATACGGATGTATTCTGGTTTCAGTGTTTCCCAACCGAGGGATTCATGAATCATTTTCCGGTAATTTTCAAGGCAGTCTTTTGCTGTCTGACGTTGCCGAGCAGGGACGGTTTCCTGTTCTGTCATCGGCTGGACAGTCGATTGGATGAAGGCATCTGCATCAGCGACAGCAATATCTGCCGATTTCTGGGCTTCTATCAGGACCAGCAGTTTTTCAATGGTGGTATCTTGTGCAGGGGATGCCCATGCGGACACCGAGCACATGGCGGCAAACAGGACGGCAATCCATCGTTTCATATCAACTCCTGGAAAAGGACCACTGGTATTCAGTGGAGGGTTAACGGGCAGTCTTTCTGTCACATTGTATCGGATTCAAGGTTTTTGAGTGGAAAATCCAGCGGAAATCATCCGAAATCAGTCCCTGATGCTATAATGCCTGCTGTTCGGGGCGTA
>JBJEXA010000257.1:0-5420 GCA_051885335.1 Oxalobacter sp.
TGACCAATGATGTTTCCTTTTTCAACATGTTCCTGATGAGGAATGCTAGGTACAAACAGTCCTGCCGTGCTGGCGTTGATGAAGTGTACATTGCCATCAGATGAGATTATTGGCTGACGGACAGGTTGGATATCACCATCCCAGATACCCAGATGTTTCATGGCTGAGAAGATGCCTTCAACCAATTGACGGGTATAGGCAGTGGTGATGCGCATACCGACACCCATTTCAACAACCAGGGTCGGTGTGCCGATGCTGTTTAGCGAATGTGCCAATGTGGATTCCAAGACTGTCGATGCCTGATGGATCCAGATATAGTCCATATTCAGAAGTTTGCCCAATGGCAGCAGGCTGTCGGCAGTCGCCTCACTTATGCGTATCTGAGGCAGTTCTTTCAGAAAGATGTTGCTGGCATGGATGTCAATGCACAGGTCTGAGCCAGACAGGTCTTGGATGATATGGGCGGCAACCTGTTCCGTAACAGCTCCAGAGGTGGAGCCAGGGAATATCCGGTTCATATCCAGGTCAAAACCTGGGATACCCCGTGTGATGGTGTCGATTCCCAAAGGATTGAGCGCTGGATAGACATCCACAATGCCTTTCAGATACTGTCGTTCCTGCTGGATTTTCCGCAAGACTTCAACGCAGACAAACTGCCCTTCCAGTTCATCGCCATGTGTCCCGGTCACGATACTGATCCTGGGAAGTTCCCTGCCTTCTGATACATCCGGTTTAATCCTGTTTTTGCGGATGTGCAGGATCTCATCCACTGGAAGGTAAACGGATGCCACTGTAGTTATCATATCTGTTTCCTTATCTCAATGGTCTTTGGACAGGGGTGAAACCGAAGCGCTGATATGTTTTTTCTGCTGTAACGCACCTCTGAAAGCACCCCTGTTGATCTGGCAGTCGGTATAGTCCCTTCCATGTGACAATTTGATATATCCGTCATGGATCAGGAGGTTGTTTGTTGGATCAAAGGCATACCAGATACCTCGGCAGAGGACTTCTACCCAGGCATGGCTTTTGCCTTCTCCAGCCATCAGTCCGACAACGTATCTGGCTGGCAGTTTTTCCAGATGGCATAAGGCAAGCATGACATGGGCATAATCCTGGCAGACACCTTTGCCTTTTAGGCAGGCCTCTTCAGCTGTTGTCGTCACGTCAGTGATGCCCTGTTCATAAGTCATCTTTTCAGCAACTGCCCGCATGATGACCAATGCTTTGGTATAGGGTTCGTCATATGTGCCAAGAGCCAGTTCCTGATGGTAACCGGTTAAGGCCTCCCCTGAGATAGTCAGGGGCGTTGCATAGCTGTACAGGATGGCTGTGTTGCCATCGTCATAGCTTTCAAAGATGTCTTGTCCTGTTTCTGCGATACCGTCTATCTGGACAGAAAATGCATAATGTTCCTGTTCAATCAATCCAGTGGCAATCCGGTTCCCTGCCCAATCATGGCAATAGGTCAGCTCGGGGTTGGACAAGACGGTGCATTTGAATGATTTGATGCTTTGGCGGTTGTTTTCCTGAGGAAAACAGCGGAGCAGGAAATGATGGTCGTTGACAGGACCATCAAAATCCAGCGTCAGCGAATAGTGAAAGGCATAAAGGCTCATGATGACAGTCCTTTCTGGAAAATCATTCTTGTTCAATCAGTCGGCCAAGCAGTCCCAGCGCATTGCGGTAGTTGACTGCACCCTGCTCAAGTATGCCGCGCAAGGTATTGAGAACAGCCTGGTTATAGAGAATACCCGTCTGTGCAAGTTGGATTTCCAGCCGCGACAGCACTGAAAGCAGCCTTTTCTGAGGATGTTTCAGACGAAGCCCCAAATCCAGGCGCTCCAGCCATTTCCCGGCTTTTGCAATCCTTCTGACGTGAGCTTCAGGCACTTCATCATCCAGGCATCCCCAAAATGCCAGCAGATGGTCTTGCAGTGATATCAGGTTCAGCAACAGGTTTCCTTCAAATTCTGCCGATTTCAGGTCATAAACCGCCAGCTGCAGGTAAGAAAGCGTTTCTGAGCCAATCATTTCCCGAATGATGACAGCATTGTCAAAAGCCCGTTCGAGATTGCTGACAATGGAGTTGCTATCCGTCTCATCAAACGGATACCGTTCTATGAAAACTTCTTTTGACCCGTAAATGTCTGGGATGCCGATTTTTTCACAGAATTCCCGATAATAGCTGTCGTCTTTGTCAATCATCGTATCGAATCCGGCGAAGAACGATTTGACTGTGGTATAGACACGTTCGGCATAACGTCCCAGCCAGAGCAGATGATCCATTTTTTCTAGCGTGATAGTACCCATGTGTCTTTAAAACCTCCTCCTTGGGATGAATTGACAATAAATGATCCTGGAGTCCTGGAAAAGCGTGTCAGGCCACTTTTCCAGACCCGGACATCCCTGCCTGTCAGAACGAATGCCCGCAGATCAGCTTTCCGTCCTGTCCTGCCATTTTTGTCGATAATGTCGATATCCTGGAAATTGATGACTTCCTGTGCGATGAAACGCCTGGGTTCAGATTTGATCATTTCGATGAAAATTGATTTCTGCTCCTTGGAGAGCCTGTTCCCGAAGATAACGCCGTAACCACCCGCCTCTGCGACATCTTTGATGACAAGCTGGTCGAATTTATCCAGGACATATTGGCGGTCTTCTGGGTAGAAAGGCAGGTAGGTTGGCGCATTCATGAGAATGGCGTCTTCATCCAGGTAGTACTTGATCATCTTGGGCACAAAGTAATAAATTCCTTTATCGTCCCCGATGCCATTGCCAAATGCGTTCAGCAGACCGATGTTTCCCTTCCGGTATGCGGAGAACAGGTTGGGAATGCCAATCAATGATTCTGGGTGGAAAAACAGGGGATCCAGATATTCATCTGATATACGGCGGTAAAGTGCACCGACACGCTGTTTTCGGTTATTGCTGTCGATATGGTAAACATTGTCACCTTCGACAATGATGTCGCTGCCTGTTGAAAGGACTGATTCCGTTTTTTCCGCCAGATAGGAGTGCTCGAAATAGGCTGCATTGAGACGTCCAGGCGTCAGGATGACATTGATCCCCCCTGTATTGACATGATCCATTGTTTCCCTGAGCATTTCTGCGTAGTCACGGTTGTCTTCGATACGGTTCTCAGAAAATGTTTCAGGGCTCACACGCCTGCATAATTCACGGGCAATCATTGGGTAAGATGCACCGGAAGGCACTCTCAGGTTGTCTTCAAGGATATACCATACGTTATCTTCCGACAGCACCAGATCAATACCGGATATATGGCTGTAGATGTCTCCAACCGGTGAGAATCCATTACACTGCGGCAGGAAACCAGAGGATGAGAAAACAAAATCTTCTGGAATTATTCCATCCCTGATAATTGATTTCGAACCATAGACATCTTTCAGAAAAAGGTTCAATGCGGTTACCCGCTGAATCAGACCGTCCTCAAGCTGTTTGAAAGCTTCTGCTGATATGACCCTGGGAATGACATCAAACGGAAACAGCTGTTCTTTGAAATTCCCATCCTTGTAGATGCCGAATTTAACGCCATAGCGAGCTAGAAACTGGTTGACGGTTCCCGTCCTGTTAAACAAGCGATGCATATCATTGCCCTCCTTGATACGCATGTCCTTTTTATGGTTTTTCAATAGGACATGCTTTTTACAGGTTATTCATGCAAGTTGTATGCCAATAAGCTTTTATCGGGATAATCCAGTCATTGGATGCAGAACATCTTGGGGCTATAAAAGCTGTTGAATTGTGTCCAGCAATCATTGGTATGCTCAACTTATCCGCCAAAAACGGACTTTGATGCTTTTTCCAGAAGCACAGGTGTCTTTATCCAGTGCATAGGTATGTGCTTGGAGGGCATTATTGCCAGAAAAAGCCGCAAAAGCACTTTTGTTGGATCCAATTGAGGGAATTCATTACACTTTCTGCCCTTTTTTGGGGAGAGTTTTAGCATTGAAGTAAAATCAGAAAAGGTTA
Source organism: Oxalobacter sp. (assembly GCA_051885335.1). Taxonomy (GTDB): domain Bacteria; phylum Pseudomonadota; class Gammaproteobacteria; order Burkholderiales; family Burkholderiaceae_D; genus Oxalobacter. Next base: position 3,991 of record JBJEXA010000257.1, read on the forward strand.
AACTTTCTGTCCAATAATCCGGCTTATTTGAAAAACCGTTTCACCCCATTTAAGGTCAGGTTTTCTTTACCCTTTTCAGGAAATCATGAAAAACACATTGAAACACACCGACTCTCTCATACCTTTCCAGGATGTCACAGTTATCGTCCTGGCTGGTGGACAGGGCAGGCGGATGGGCGGTGTTGACAAAGGTCTTCAATTGTTCCAAGGTAAGCCATTGGTTGTTCATGTCCTGGAAAGGCTGGAAAAACAGGCAGGAACCATTCTGATCAGTGCCAACCGTAATATCGATCATTATCAGGCTTATGGCTATCCGGTTTTTCCGGATAGTATCGCAGGTTACCCAGGACCCTTGGCAGGTTTCCTGACGGGGCTTCGGCACTGCCAGACGTCTTATCTGGCAACTGTCCCCTGCGATACACCCTTCATTCATGAGCAATTGATTGAGCGGTTGCGGACGGCACTGATTGCTGCTGAAGCGGATATCGCTGTTGCCATGACGGAAGATGACGGTATTTCAAAGATCCAATCGGTTTTCACGGTAATGAAAAGCCATCTTGGCAATTCATTGGCAACCTGTCTTGGGAGTGGTTATCATAAACTGGACCGATGGTTTGCTACGCAGAAAACCATTACTGTGCCTTTTGCGGAAAAAGACACTTTCATCAATATCAATACCTTGTCAGAATTGGCTGCCTATCAACCTGAGTTCTCCTGAGAAACCTTTATGAATACACAATCCCCTACGATGCCAATACCAGACCGTCTTTCTGTCAAGCAGGCACAGGAGCGGATACTTGCTTCTCTGCCTGAAGGGACTTTGACGTCAGAAAAGATACCGCTTTCCCAGGCAGCCGGCAGAATCCTGGCTGAAGATCTTATCTCACCCATTCATGTCCCTGCGTTCAACAGTGCGGCAATGGATGGCTTTGCTTTTCATGCTGCGTCCATCAATCTTTCAAAAGACCAGACTCTGAAAGTCATTGGCCATTCTTATGCTGGGCATCCTTTCACTGGGCGTCCTGCAACTGGAGAATGTGTTCAGATTATGACTGGTGCGGTGGTTCCAGATGCATGCGATACAGTAGTGCAGCAGGAAGATATCCGTTTTCTTGAGGATGACTGCATTGTGGTTCCTGCTGCGGCTGCTGCCATCGGCGACAATATCCGTCCTGTTGGCGAAAACCAGAAAAAAGGTTCTTTGATGCTGAAAGCTGGTACATGTCTGAAGCCGCAGCATCTTGGTCTATCGGCTTCTGCAGGTCTGGCAGAAGTACCTGTTTTCAGGAAATTGTCTGTTGCTGTGTTTTCAACAGGGGATGAACTCTGTCCTATCGGCGCGACACTTGAGGCCGGCAGGATTTATGACAGCAACAGGATTATCCTGACAGGTCTGTTGAGGCGGCTGGGATGTGATGTGATGGATATGG
>JBJEXA010000258.1:0-5403 GCA_051885335.1 Oxalobacter sp.
CCAGTCACCAGTTCAATACCCACACCTCCAAGCTGTTTGACGTCGTTAAGGAATTCATGCATCGCCAAGTCGCTCAGGTCGTACCGTCCAGGATGGGCAACAATGGCAATGCCGCCCGCTTCCTGAATCCATTTGACAGCTTCCGCCAACGTTGCCCAACGGTGGGCGATATAGGCGGGACCACCCTCTTTTAGATAACGGTCAAACGCTTTGGTCATTGATGTGCAGATACCAACTTCCACCAGATACCGCGCAAAATGTTTCCGAGAAATCAGGCTAGGATTGGTGACATATTTCAAAGCGCCTTGATAAGCATTTTCAACCCCAAGCTCAGCAAACCGCTGTCCCATGCGTTCCGCACGGGCCTGCCTTCCATTACGGTTATGGCATAACCGGGTAATCAATTGCGGATCGTTTTCATTGACATGCAGTCCGACAATATGGATGGTGGTGTCTGCCCAAGTAATGGAAACCTCCACACCTGAAACCAGTTGGATACCCAATCGCCCGGCCTCTTCTTTCGCCTCGGCAATCCCCCCCACCTCATCATGGTCGGTCAACGCCATCATCCTGACACTGTTGCGATGTGCACGCCTGACCAATTCAGAAGGTGTCAATACACCATCTGACACTCGAGAATGGGAATGCAAGTCAATATTCAGCATCTTCAGCCCTTGGCAATCTTTTCTCCTGGACCACAGCCCATGAACCGTTCAATGTAAACAGCTACCTGCTCTGGTTGGTCATGCTGCATCATGTGACCGGAATCCTTCACAACCACATACTCAAGCTGCGGAATACGTGAAGCACGGCGGATGATTTCTTCCTGTGCACCTTCTGGATCCCGTTTCCTGATTCCCATCCATGAGAACTCCCCTTCAACAAACATGACTGGTGCCGTAATCCTGCTCCAGCAAGCTAAGATTTCATCCAATCTTGTCAAAGACGGCACCAGTTTATGCTTAGGGTCTGCAAGGAATTTCCATTCCCCGGTTCCGGTCTGTTCCGCCCAATAATCTGTCAGAAATTCAGCCCGTTCCAACGTCAGTCTTGGATTGTTTGCCATTAGTTTATTAACCACCGATTGACGGTTCCTGTAAGGACGGAGACGCTTTGGCTTTTTCTTGGTATCCAGCCAGCGTTCCAAACGGTCAGGGACCATTTCCGGTTGATTCTCTGCGATACCATAACCTTCCATGCTGATCAGTTTCTCAATCCGATGAGGACGGATTCCCGCATAGACACTGGTGATTTTTCCGCCCAGGCTATGCCCAACCAGCTTGACCGGTTCATCCGGCGAATAATAATCCAATACTGCTTCCAGATCAGCGAGGTAATCCGACAGCCAATAATCCCCTTCAGCCCAATCTGAATGACCAAAACCACGGACATCTGGTGCAATGACATGCCAATCCTGTTCAAAGGCATCCACAACAAACTGGAAAGACGCCGCAATATCCATCCACCCATGAATCATGAAAAGCTTGGGTGCGTCCTCATTTCCCCAATGACGGACACACAGTTTCAAACCATTGGCATCGATAAATTCAGTACGTGAAGGTTTCATCATCTGGAACAGCAGAAACAGAAATCGTCATTATAATCAAATCCAGTACCTTCCCTATGCGGTATAACCGGTAAAAAAGCTGGAATACGGGCTGTATATGGGGATGATTGTCTTATCTGCAATAGGTTGAAGGTAGAATAATATTTTTTACTGTTGAAAATCAGCTATGCCAATCTATCAACTTGGAAACAAAATCCCAAAAATACACCCATCTGCCTGGATTGCAGACAATGCAGTCATTATCGGAGATGTCACGATCGGTCCTAATGCCTCAGTCTGGTTCAATGTTGTCATCCGCGCAGACAATGACCGTATCACCATTGGGGAAAATTCGAATATACAAGATGGCTCAGTCCTGCATGCAGACCCAGGTTTCCCTCTGTTCATCGGCAACAATGTGACAGTCGGACATATGGTCATGCTGCATGGCTGCACGGTGAAAGACGGCTGTATGATCGGTATCCGCTCCACAGTCCTGAACGGTTCCGTGATTGAAGAGAACAGTCTGGTTGGTGCAGGTTCCCTGATTGCAGAAAACAAAAGCTTTGCATCAGGTGTCGTCCTGATGGGTACCCCAGCACGTGTAGCAAGAACCATGGACGAAGACCGTGCAAAACGGATGCCCCGTGCTGCGGAACACTATGTCTGGAACCGCCAGCGTTTCCATGACCACCTGCAGGAAATCACGCGTGCAGACTGTCCGTTCAATGCTTCCGATAAATGACACCCTTTGAATAATATCTTAAAAATATCCCAATGATATTATATGAACGATAAACTTCAGAAAATCCTTTTCCAGAAAGCCAATGTCCGGGGAAGCCTGGTCGGACTTTCCAATGCCTGGACAGAAATGCTGTCGCATCAATCCTATCCAATGCCTGTTATCAAACTGCTGGGTGAAATGACTGCAGCCGTTATCCTTCTCAGCGGCAGCATCAAGTTCAATGGATCAACTGTGATGCAGATCCATGGTGATGGTCCCGTTCGGTTATTGGTCGTCGAATGCAACAACACCTTGCAGATCAGGACAACGGCAAAACTCAATGCAGACATTCCTGTCAATAACACCGATACGTTCAACAGTCTGGTCAATGCCAATGGTAAGGGACGCTGCATCATCACATTGGATCCTCATGAGAAAATTCCTGGACAACATCCCTATCAAGGCATCATTTCCCTTGAAGGAGAAACAGTCTCTGAGATCCTTGAAAATTATATGAAACGGTCTGAACAGCTGGATACCAGAATCTGGCTGGCTTCTGATGCCACAGTTGTCAGAGGGCTGATGCTCCAACGGATGCCTGCCCAACTAGATGAACGGGGCGTTGCTCTCACTGACAGCAAAGAAGATGAAAACACTTGGCAGCATCTGGTCGCACTGGCCTCAACCCTGACTGCAAAAGAAATGCTGTCCGCAGACATCGACACCTTACAGCATCGGCTGTTTTGGGAAGAAGATGTAGTGGATTTTGAGCCGTTATACCCAACATTCCACTGTGGCTGCAATCGGGAGAAAGTCGGTAATATGCTGAAAATGCTTGGGCAGGCAGAAGTGGAGCAAGCTCTTCAGGAACAAGGAACATTGACCATCAACTGTGACTACTGCGGCAAATCCTACCGCTATGACAGCATTGACTGCAAGGCCCTGTTCTCATCGGTTCCAGCTTTGGGAACATCACCAGATACACACCATTGATATTGTTGGCCGCCTGAAGGACTTTCCTCTGTCTTTCAGGCACAGCCTGAAAGTTTCGCCAACACCGCGACAATCCGGCTGATATCGCTTTCATCAGCTGGTGCGGGCATTTCCAACAGGTTCTTTGCCACTTCTTCAGAAGGCATTCCATCATTTCCAAGACCACGTTGCTGGATTGCTTTCTGTTTCTGTTCACGTTCTTCCTCAAGACCTATTGGTGATTCCAAACCATAGGCAATTTCAAATTCCAGCAGGCTGTCTTTCAAGGCAGCAATATTATTCTGCAGGCGACGACCATAAGCCACATTCCGGGCAGCCGCGGCTTTGAGTCCGTTATAGAACCGATTCGACAGCAGGTCTTCAAGACAGCGGTCAGGCAATTGCGGCAATGCCTGCCATTGTTTGTCAAAATCCTCATCGGAAAATTCTTCAGCAATCTGATCATTGTCAGACAGGAACCGAATAATTCTGTTTTCAAGGTCTGAACAAAGCTTCAGCTTCTCGACCAGTCCTGATGAAACAGTCGATGCCAGCTTTTCGTTCCTCAACCGTTTGAGCATACCGGCACAACGGCTGACTGACTTATCAAACCTTTCCTGAATGGCAACGCTGGATTCCTGAGGAACACCGCCGGTTTCTTCCCAACGCTTCATCAACGTCAAAAAACGTTCATCAAAAGTTTCCAGTCCATCTGCAATATCCAAAGACTCAAGTTCAACGCAGATAGCTTCTTTCTGCTGAAGATTATCGGAGCGTTCCTGTTCTTCCTGACGTCCCTTTTCCATCCGCCTGTCATGCAATGACTCACAGACCGCCTTGAAGCGGTTCCATAATTTACTGTCCTTGCGGTTGTCCAAGGGGAAACTCTTTGCACCTGCCTGCCATTTCTGCTGGATGGCACGGAGCATCTTACCCGCTTCTGGATGGGTTGGATCAATCACTTCAATTTCTGCAATCAGATTTTCACGTCGCTGGACTTCCAGACGAGTCTGTTCATAAAGCTTTTCACGGACAGGCGCTAATGCCTCTGTCATTTCAGCATCCAGACGCTTCTTCTCATTCCGTCCCACAATCCCCAACTGCCGCCAAGACTGCAAAGTCTGCCGGTAGAAATTGATAATGGGCTTCCAGTCCATTGATTTACCCGTATCCAAAGCCCTTTCAAATTCTTCCTGAAACCTTCCCGCATAGGCTCTGATATCAGTAATAATGTCTTCGGCATGACGGATATTCTTTTTCTTTTCATCAATCTGTGCGCGGGCATGAATCAAAACTGGCTCATAAGCCTTATTGCAGGTAGCATCAAAAGTCGTCCACTGTTCCCGGGTTGCCATGCCAGAAACGGAGTTCAGTTCCTTCCATTGATCCCGCAACTGCATAACAGCATTCGCAAGGTCATCAATACTCAGCTTTTTCTGGCAAAGTGCCTCTGCTGATTTAATCAGGTTTTCACGGGAAAGACGGTCACTCCATTTTGCCCAATCATTCAGTTGACGCAGTTCAGCCTGCATCTGGCTGCACTTCTCAAGAAGTTCCTTATCGACAATCCGGCTATCCAGATGAATCTGGCTGAGTGCCTCGCCATGACGCTGCGCTTCCTGAATAGCACCCTCATCAATAGCCTGCCGCAATGCTTTCAGATGGTTGCAGAAAGCCTCTCGATCTTCCGCTGTCTCTGCCAGCAACTGCTGCCTTTCTTCCTGTTTCTTAGCCTCAGAAAGCGCTTTCTGTTGTTCTTTCCGGAGAGTCTCGCAAGCAATAATTTTGTCACGCAACGCACTGTAACGTTTAAACAATGGGATATAGTGCGATTGCATCACCTGGGGCAACTGTCCCCATTCCTGTTCCAATACAGCTCTGTTAAGTGATTCAACAGGCTCCTGCTCATTCTTTTCCAGCCAGTGTGTCCTTGCTTGGACAGATTCTGACTCTCTGACTGATTTTTCAGCTTCAGTTTTCAACTGCTGGAGTTTGGTTTCAAAATCATCAATCGTATTTTTTGGCAGGGAAGCTACCTCTGAAGACTGTCTCCATCCTGCCAACTGCTGCTCAAAACCAGTCAATGCTTGGAGGGTGTCTTCTGGTATCCCTGCCTGCTGGGTAAGGGAATCCAGAAATTCAGAAGCCTGACGGATCTCCT
>JBJEXA010000259.1:0-5392 GCA_051885335.1 Oxalobacter sp.
TGATCTGACAGTTTCATTTGCCTGAGGGTGGGCAGTTTTCAATGGCAGGAACGGCTCATGATAGAATCCATACTTTCTATGGATCATCATTGATACGAATATCACTATGGCAGGCAACACTTTCGGAAAATGGTTCACCGTCACGACCTTTGGTGAATCCCATGGTCTCGCACTAGGCTGCATCATTGACGGATGTCCTCCAGGCATGGCGCTTTCAGAAGCCGATATCCAGCATGACCTTGATCGCCGCCGTCCTGGAACCTCTCGTTTCGTGACACAGCGCCGTGAACCGGATACAGTCAGGATCCTGTCGGGTGTTTATGAGGGTAAGACCACAGGTACCCCAATTGCCCTGATGATTGAGAATCAGGACCAGCGCAGCAAGGATTACAGCAAGATTGCTGAAGTCTTTCGTCCAGCGCATGGGGATTACACCTACTTTATGAAATATGGCATCCGTGATCCCCGGGGAGGTGGCCGTTCTTCTGCCCGCCTAACGGCTGCAACTGTGGCTGCCGGTGCGGTTGCGAAAAAATGGCTGAAAGAAAAATTCGGGACTGAAATCCGTGCATGCCTGTCCCAGTTGGGGACGATTCCTGTGCCTTTCCAGGCTTGGGAACATGTTCCGGTGAATCCATTCTTCGCGGCAACAGATGATGAGGATCTGTTGGCTTCCATGGAAACCTATATGGATGACCTGAGGAAAGCAGGGGATTCCATTGGTGCCAAGGTTGATATTGTGGCAACCGGTGTTCCTGTTGGTCTGGGCAATCCACTGGCAGACAGACTGGATGCTGCTATTGCTGCTGCCATGATGGGCATCAATGCTGTCAAAGGCGTAGAAATCGGCGATGGTTTTGCCGCCGTTGCCCAGAAAGGTTCTGAACATGGTGATCAGATCCTGCAAGACGGATTTGCCAGCAACCATGCAGGCGGTATCCTCGCAGGCATTTCAACCGGGCAGGACATCCGGGTAGCCATTGCAGTGAAACCAACGCCTTCTATCCGTCTGTCCCGCCAGTCAGTCAATACCAACGGAGAACAGGTGGCAGTGGAAACAACTGGACGGCATGACCCTTGCGTGGGCATCCGTGCGGTACCTGTTGCAGAGGCAATGCTGGCATTGGTCCTGATGGATGCTGTCCTGCAGTACCGTGCGCAGTGTGCGGATGTTCAGGCTCCGCTTGCCCCTGTCCAGAGCGTATTGCCTAAGTAGGTGGCACGGTCACCGTGAGACAGAAAACAGGCTGGCCTGAGCAGGCGTTTGGATTCGGTGCATTCTATTTCGCTTATTATGCGTTTGTGGGGGTGTTCCCCGCCTATGTTACGCTGTATCTGGCGTTTCAGGAAATCGCTCCTTTTGAAATCGGGATGCTCATGGCGATTATGCAGGGTACCCGTATCATCGGCCCGAACCTGTGGGGCTGGCTTGCCGACCTGACCGGTCGGCGTGACCGTATGCTCCAGCTGACCGCAGGGCTTGCGCTGTTGGTTTTTATTGGTTTCTTTTTCCAGGGTTCTTTCTGGTATTTTGCTATTTTCATGTTCGGGGTGAATATTTTCACCAGTGCCCAAGGCCCGCTCTCGGATACACTGATTCTTGGCGAGATGCGGAGCAACATGTCCCGCTATGGTCAGCTCAGACTCTGGGGCTCCATCGGATACATTGTTATGACGGCAACGGCAGGATACCTGTTTGAGCAGATGGGCATCGGTCTCATGCCTTGGCTGAGTGCCCTGATTCTGGGGATTACCCTCATCATTGCGATGCGACTCTATCAGACGCCACACGATGAACCGGTCAAGGAAAAAGTTTCCATCTGGCATGTGCTGTTCAGGAAAGAGGTGATGGCATTCATGTGTTCCGCCTTTTTCATGCAGGCGGCACATGCTTCCCTCTATTCGTTTTATTCCCTCTATATGGCAGGGCTGGGTTACAGCAGTCTGAGCATCGGACTGATGTGGTCTGTTGGGGCTACTGCAGAAATCCTCTTCTTCATCTTCCATGGCCCAATCATGAAACGGATTGGCGTCAAACAGCTCCTGCTGATCAGTCTGCTGATTGCAGTGGTGCGCTTCATGATGATTGGTTTTGGGGCCTTCACATTCCTGATTCTTGCCCTTGCCCAGATCTTGCATGCGGCAACATTCGGCGCCCATCATGTCGCATCCATCTACATAGTTCAGAAATGGTTCACAGGACCGTTGCAGGCAAGGGGACAGGCGATTTACATCAGCGCATCATGGGGGATTGGTGGCACACTCGGTGCCTTCCTACTGTCATTTGTCTGGGCAAAGATGTCCCATGAGACTATCTATTGGTGTGCTGCTGCTGCCGCACTGGCTGGATTTATCGCTGCATGGCTCGCCTGCCGTTGGGATAAACAGACCTCCTGAATGGTGATTAGTGTCACATTGGTTCCTGAACAGGATGCAAGGCAAATGTGGCATAATAAAAAGCTATCCAGAACAACAACTAAAAAGACATCATGGCGAAGACCCTTTACGACAAACTTTGGGAATCCCACATCGTTGATACCGAGAAAGATGGCACCACAGTCCTTTATATCGATCGGCAGCTGCTGCATGAAGTCACCAGTCCGCAGGCATTTGAAGGGCTCCGTATGGCAGGGCGCAAACCTTGGCGCAATGCCGCTAATCTGTTGGTTGCTGACCATAACGTCTCCACCCAGGACAGGAATGGTCCCATCAAGGATCCGGTTTCCCGTTTACAGATTGAGACATTGGATGCCAATGCCAGGGAATTTGGGCTGACTTATTTTGACATGCACGATAAGCGTCAGGGGATTGTCCATGTCATTGGACCTGAACAAGGCGCAACCCTGCCGGGCATGACCGTTGTCTGCGGCGATTCCCATACCGCCACCCATGGAGCATTCGGGGCGTTGGCGCACGGCATCGGAACTTCTGAAGTGGAGCATGTCCTGGCAACCCAGACACTGCTGGCACGCAAGATGAAAACCATGCTGGTCAAGGTTGAAGGGACCTTGCAGCCTGGTGTTTCTGCCAAAGATATTGCGCTGGCAGTCATCGGCAAGATCGGGACAGCAGGTGGTACCGGCTGTGCAATGGAGTTTGCAGGTTCAGCCATCCGTGCGCTTTCAATGGAAGGCAGGATGACCCTTTGCAATATGGCAATCGAAGCCGGGGCAAGGGCAGGGCTTGTAGCGGTTGACCAGACTACCATCGATTATGTCAAGGGACGTCCCTATGCACCGAAAGGCGACCAGTGGGAAAAGGCTGTTGCCTATTGGAACACCCTGCATTCTGATCCGGATGCTGTGTTCGACTTTACCGTTGAATTGGATGCTGCAGACATCAAACCGCAGGTCACTTGGGGAACCTCACCAGAAATGGTTGTCTCTATTGAAGACAAAGTGCCGGATCCTGCTGATGAGAAAGATCCAGTCCGTCGGGATGCGATGGTACGCGCATTGAAATACATCGGGCTGGAAGCCGGTACCCCAATGGAAAGCATTGCCATTGATAAAGTCTTCATCGGTTCTTGCACCAATGGCCGCATTGAAGACATGCGTGCTGCGGCGGCAGTGGTCAAAGGCAAGAAACGGGCACCGAACGTCAAACAGGCTCTGGTTGTTCCTGGGTCTGGCCTGGTCAAGGAGCAGGCGGAGAAAGAAGGATTGGACAAAATCTTCAAGGATGCTGGTTTTGAATGGCGCGAAGCAGGCTGCTCCATGTGCCTGGCAATGAATGATGATCGTCTGGCGCCTGGAGAACGTTGTGCCTCGACCTCCAACCGCAACTTTGAAGGCAGACAGGGACAGAACAGCCGAACCCATCTGGTTTCGCCTGCGATGGCGGCAGCAGCAGGGATTGCTGGACGCTTTGTCGATGTCCGTAAACTTTAGGAAAACCGACGGCGATGAAATTCATCAAGATCATCACCTATATGCTTGCTGTCGTGACATTGGTTTTTGCCTGTTACACATTTTTAGGTAAAGGCGATAGACCGCAACGAGCAGAGACATCGGCCATCGTCAATGTCGCAAGATGATTGGATGATTGAAAATTCCATTGGATGAAAAAAACAACCAATTAGGTGAAACATGGAAAAATTTACCATACATCAAGGACTGGTAGCACCGATGGATCGTGTCAATGTAGACACTGATGCCATCATCCCGAAACAGTTTCTGAAATCCATCAAACGGACTGGATTTGGTCAGAACCTGTTTGATGAATGGCGTTACCTTGACCATGGGGAACCAGGCATGGATTGCTCCACCCGCCCGGTTAATCCCGAGTTTGTCCTGAACCAGCCGCGTTATGCCGGGGCATCCATCTTGGTTGCCCGTGAGAATTTCGGCTGTGGCTCTTCACGTGAACATGCACCGTGGGCATTGCAGCAGTATGGCTTCCGTGCCATCATTGCACCGACATTCGCTGATATTTTCTTCAACAACGCATTCAAGAACGGTCTGCTGCTCATCAGGTTGCCGGAAGAACAGGTTGACAGCCTGTTCAAGCTCGTTGATGCCAATCCAGGCTTCAGCCTGACTATTGACCTGGAAAACTGCCAGATCATCAATGAAAGCTTTGGCATCAAGATACCGTTTGAGATTGATCCGTTTCGTCAATATTGCCTGCTTAACGGATTGGATGACATTGGTTTGACCTTGCGTAAGTCAGACAAGATTGCTGCATTTGAAAAACGGCATATCGCTGACCAGCCTTGGTTGGCAAATACCATTTAAGAAACCAGGAACCTTTCAGTCATTGTTAGGGGAATTTTGATAAACCGGATATACCAGCAGCTCCGGCTGGTATATCCAGAAGAGGGAAAACATGAAAATTGCAGTTCTGCCGGGTGACGGCATTGGTCCAGAAATCATGAATGAAGCCGTGCGAGTCCTGAACGCATTGGGTGAAAACTTTGAAATGGAATGGGCGGACGTTGGCGGTGTCGGCTATGCCAACCATGGACATCCCCTGCCGGAAAGCACCCTGAAACTGGCACAGGAGGCTGATGCTGTCCTGTTCGGTGCTGTTGGTGATTTTAAATATGACACCTTGGAACGGGCATTGCGTCCAGAGCAGGCAATCCTTGGACTACGCAAGAACCTCAAACTGTTCGCCAACCTGCGTCCTGCTATCCTGTATCCAGAATTAGCAGGTGCTTCCACGCTGAAACCAGAAGTCGTATCTGGTCTAGACCTGTTGATTGTCCGTGAACTTACTGGCGACATCTATTTCGGTCAGCCACGGGGGCGCCGTGCTGCACCGGATGGTGCATTCAAGGGGGCAGTTGAAGGTTTTGACACCATGCGCTATTCCGAACCGGAAATCCGCCGTATCGCCCATGTCGGTTTCCAGACTGCCATGAAACGTGGCAGGAAACTGACCTCCGTTG
>JBJEXA010000260.1:0-5205 GCA_051885335.1 Oxalobacter sp.
ATTGGTCATATCTACGATCCGCTTCGTGGCGCTATCTTGGATACCATGAAATCCCCTTGTTCCGGTCTCGTCTTTACCTTGCGTGAATATCCAATTGTGGACGAAGGCTCACTGATTGCCCGAATCCTTGAACATGACTGAAAGGAAACTGGACATGAGAAAAATCAACATCTACCAGTTGAAAGGGCTTCACCGTGACGATATGCGGGTGTGCGGATACCAGTTCGGTGAGGGAGAGGAAAGCATCTGTGTGCTGGGCGCTGTCCGCGGTAATGAAATCCAGCAGATGTATATCTGCTCCCAACTCATCAACGCATTGAAAAAACTGGAACAGGGGGGCCAGATTGTACAGGGAAAATCCATATTGGTCATTCCCACCATCAACAGCTATTCCATCAATATCGGCAAACGGTTCTGGCCAGTTGACAATACCGACATCAACCGTATGTTCCCCGGTTACAACCTGGGGGAGACCACACAACGTATTGCAGCAGGCGTATTTGAGAAAATCAAGGATTATGTCTTTGGCATCCAACTGACCAGCTTCTATATCCCAGGATACTTCCTGCCGCATATCCGCATCATGCAGCTTGGTTATGAAGATGTGGAAAAGGCCGCTGAATTCGGTCTGCCTTACATCATGTTGAGAAAACCACGCCCTTACGATTCCACCACCCTGAATTACAACTGGCAGATATGGGACACAAAGGCTTTTTCCCTGTACACCAATGTCACAGACAGCATCGACCAGCAGAGCGCAAAGCAGGCAGTACAGGCTATACTCAACTTCATGAATGCAAACGGCATTGTCCATTATCGAGGACATCGGGGTTACCGCTCAGAACTGATTTATGATGACGATCTTGTTGTTGTCCAATCCAAGACATCTGGCGTCTTCCTGAATGCCATTGCTATTGACCACGAAATCAGTGAAGGGGAGAACATCGGTACCATCCTGGATCCCTATACCGGAGAATGCAAGGAAAAAGTCGTTTCACCTGTCGATGGCAAAATCTTCTTTGCACACAGCAATCCATTGGTTTCCAGCGGCACTTTACTGTACCGGATCATTCCCATGACGGAAAACAGCCTACCTATACGTTAAAGAATTTACATAGCTGTCAGTTACTCTGAATAGATTTGAATAGATCGTAGTGATTCCATTATGGAGAAACGATACATGCTAAGGATCCATAAACTGGTCAACGCCATACAAGGAACAACAAAAGATGTTGATCTAGGATCAATCCCGTAAAATCATACCTATTTCGGTCGCAGTATAAAATCCTTTATAACAGACATGGGAAGAGTTTTATAGCCGGTCCTTCTGAATTGGCAAGATGCAATTGTCCGACTTCAGCATCTTCAAACCTGGCAACAACCAGGCAATGCAACATCTTTCCATCAATTGCAGACAGGATGACCATGCCGGATTCATTGCCAGACGCATTGTACAGTGCAGTACCATCAGGAATTGCAAAACCATCATTTCCATCTACAGGCAGGATTCCCTTGAATAGCCCCGATTTGATAGCGCCACGGTATTTTACACGTGAGACAATCTCCTGACCGGGGTAACAGCCTTTGGTGAAAGAAAGTCCGCCCAATGGTTCCAGGTTCAGCGTCTGGGGAAGAAACTTATCCTGAATCGCTTGGTTGACCCGAGGCATCCCAGCTTCAATTTCAGTCAGCAACCAAACATTTTCATTTACTAGAAGTGCATCGGACAGGGCAGGGGCATCTTGTTGCCTGCTGAAGAGCAGCCAGCGGGGATTATCAAAAGCATCTGGCCAACGGATGAGAGTACTGGTGCCATTCTCAGCCTTGGCATAGGTTTCTGTTGGAGCATCGACAGGAAACCCAAGATGGCCTAAAGCTGTTTCTTGACAGACTCCTAAGACTTGATAGGTATCGGAGACATCTGATACCGTCACCTTGTCCCTTAAGACATACATCCGCAGCCGTTTCTGGATAGCGGACAGAATATCCTTTGGCAAAGCCAACATGACTTTTCCATTGTCTTTCCAAACCGTAAAAAGTGCCAGTACCCGTCCTTGAGGTGTGCAATAAGCGGCAAGCCTTGCCTGATGGACACCAAGATGCTCAATATCATTGCTCAATTGACGGTGGATGAATGGAACCGCATCAATGCCCTCAAGGGACAGGACACCGACAGACTTCAATGGTGAAACAAATCCATTGGGATACTGTGCAAGAATTTCAGCCACAATGACACCTTTTCTCTCAAGAGATACAGAAAATAGAGTATATTCACTCCGTATTATAACGGAGCATCCAGACAGGATACTGATGCTCGGATGCCATTGCCATGAAGCCTCAGAAGAAAACAAGAAACAAGCCCAAGAAAATAAAAAGCACAGGTAGATACCGTTGGATAATCGGTATTGCTGTGGGCGTAACAGTCATTCTAATTGCTGCTTTCCTGTTTTGGATATTGACACCGGTTTTCTCAAAGGGCAAGCCTGTCCGTTTTGAGGTTCAGGCATCTGACACGCTTTCAGATGTCGCTGCCCGGATAAACAGCAGAAACGACAACATCAACGAAACCCTGTTCACTATCCTGATGACGCTGACGGGACAGGATTCAAATATCAAGCCAGGTCCTTATGACATCCGGGCAGGTGAATCGCCTTACCGCCTGATGCATAAGCTTTCAAATGGCATCTTTGCGATTGAATCAATCACCATCATTGAAGGTTGGACTTTCCGCCAGATGCGTAAAGTCATTGATAAGCATCCGGCATTGAAGCATGAGACAGCCAGACTTTCTGACAAGGAACTGATGCAGAAACTGGGTATTGAATATACCCATGGAGAAGGACTGTTCTATCCTGATACCTATCAGTTCAAGCAGGATGTTTCTGATCTCAGGATCTATGAACTGGCGCATAAAACGTTACTGAAAAGATTAGATGCCCTTTGGCGTGCAAAGAATTCTGACCTACCTTATCAATCAGCTTATGAAGCATTGATCATGGCTTCCATTATCGAGAAGGAGACCGGACATTCTAAAGACAGAGCCATGGTCGCCGGTGTCTTCATCAACCGGTTGAAAAAGGGAATGAAACTCCAGACAGATCCAACGGTCATTTACGGTATGGGTAACCGTTACACTGGCAAGATCCATAAGGCTGACCTGCTAAGGGATACGCCTTACAATACCTACACACGCAAGGGACTGCCACCGACCCCGATTGCTTTGCCTGGCAAAGCGGCATTGGAAGCAGCATTCCATCCGGCAGAAACCGATGCTCTCTATTTTGTCGCAAGGGGGGATGGTACCAGCGAGTTTTCCAATAATCTGGATGACCATAACAAAGCGGTTGAACAATATATCTTGAAGAAATGACAGCAGCAAGAAAAGGCAGATTAATTACATTTGAAGGCATCGATGGTGCGGGCAAGTCCACGTATATCCAGTTTGTCTCAGGGATGCTGACAAAAGCCGGTATTGAGAACATCATCACCCGTGAGCCAGGCGGAACGCCATTGGGAGAACAGCTACGTGACATCCTGCTGCATCAGGAAATGTCTGTGGCAACGGAAACCCTGTTGATGTTCGCTGCACGACAGGAGCATCTGACACAGAAAATCATGCCTGCCTTGCATCAGGGAATCTGGGTGATTTCAGACCGTTTTGCTGATGCATCATTCGCCTATCAGGGGGCTGGCAAGCAGTTTTCTCGGGCGAAACTGGAACAGTTGGAAAACTGGGTATTGGAAGGTTTCCAGCCAGACTTGACATTGCTGTTTGATCTGCCAGCAATTCTCGCAGAAAAAAGGCGAAAAGGCGTCCATGTTCCGGACAAATTTGAAAAGGAGAAAAGAGACTTTTTTCAGCGTACACAAGCAGGTTATCTTGAACGGGCGGCAGCTTATCCAGAGCGTTTCAGGGTCATTGACAGTTCGCAGAGCATTACAGCCATCCAAAACCAGATTGCTGATATCATCCAACCGATGGTGGATGCTTCACACTGAATCAGGAAATCACCATGGCCACCGAGATGGAAAAACAGATTTATCCCTGGCATCAAAAGAACTGGCAGCGTCTTCAGACGATGGGAAAATCATTGCCTCATGCTTTGATATTTCATGGTCCAGAAGGAACGGGTATCGAAGATTTTGCGACAATCTGGGCAAAAACCTTGTTGTGTGAACAACGGCAAGGTGATGAGCCTGCCTGCAGTCAGTGCAGTTCATGCCGATGGTTTGACCAAGGTTCCCATCCAGATTACCAACGTCTGACACCAGATGCACTGGATGACGATGCAGACAGTGGAACCACAGATGGAGATACCAGAGAAGAAACTGCCAGCAAGAAAACAAAACAACCTTCAAAAAAAATCCCTATCAACGCCATTCGTCAGCTGCACGATTTTGTCAACATCACGACACACCGGGGCGGTTTCCGGATCATTCTGATTTATCCGGCTGAAACAATGACAACGGAAGCTTCCAATGCGCTGCTGAAAATGCTGGAAGAACCACCTGCGCAGACATTTTTCCTGCTGGTGACCAATCATTTGAGCGCATTGCTGCCGACTATCCTGTCACGCTGCGGAAAACTGGCATTCCCTTTGCCGGATAAAGCGGATGCCTTGGCATGGCTGAAACAGAATCAGGTCAAGGATGCGGAAATCTGGCTTGCTGAACAGGGAGGAGCCCCATTGGCGGCATTGGAAGCTTCAGAAACAGATCTGAATGCCAAGGAACATATGCTGCTTCTCGAAAGCCTGTCAGCACCCAATCTGGCAACACTCCTGAAAACAGCTGAACAGCTTCAGAAAGTGCCGGTACGGCAGCCCATCATCTGGATGCAGCGTTGGCTTTATGACCTGGTTTCACAGCGTCAGGCGGATACCATCCGGTACCATCCACGGCATCAGCAGACCATCATACAACTGGCTGCCAAGGCAGACCTGCATCGGTTGATGACAATGATAAAGCAGATGGTGGACAGGCGGAGAACCGCAGAACATCCACTGGTGCCCAGATTGGTCTTGGAAGATATGCTGATGGATTACCTCAAAATATTTTCCAGTTGAACCAGTCAATTTCGGTAAAATAGATTTTTTCACAGTTGGAAAACAACGATGTATATTGATTCCCATTGCCATCTGCATCTGCGTGACTTGGCAAAACGACAGGAAGAAATCCTGGAAAGAATGGAAGACAACCAGGTAT